>NZ_JAPWHT010000351.1:0-11017 GCF_027270795.1 Streptomyces sp. ActVer | reverse complement strand
GATCTGGTCCATGGATCCCCCGGGTCGAGAGCGAGGACTGCTGAGGCGGCGGTGCCCGTCGGCCGTACGCCGACGGGCACCGTCCGGCACGCCTGGGGCGTCACCGCCAGTCGACGACGATGCGGTTCAGCGGGGTGTCGAGAGCGAAGAGGCCGGGGCGCTGCTCGATGGCAGGCGCGTCGAGGGGCTGGATCTCGAACGTGGCTTCACGGTCGCGGTATTCGCGGTCCCAGGTGCGGATGGCGTCCGCGACCTTCGCGGCCAGTTCGTCGCTACCGGGGCCGTGGCCGATGACGCCGAACTCCCAGAGCTTGCCGCCCTCAGGGGTCTGCTCCTCCGACAGGCGCCGCGCCAGGTAGCTGACGGCGCCCTTCTCGACGGCTGCGGTTGAGGAGGGGTAGGGGTCCTCGGTGAGCAGATCGCCCTTGGCGCTCTGGGGGAACAGCATCCGGATCAGGCCGGAGGGAAGGGAGCAGGTGAGGAACAGTTCCATCCATTCCGGCGACTCCATGGCACGGACCGTCATGCCGGTCCATTCCTCGGTGCGCGGCTGGTCCAGGACACCGGCGAGAGCGGCGTCGATGTTCTGCCCGGCAGGGGCCTGGAGCCGGACGGTGCCGTCCGCGCTGAGCGGGATGACTCGGCGGTCGTCGTCGGCGATGCCGCGCCGGAGTGGCATGAAGGTGTTCATCTCGCTGCCGAGGGACACCCATCGGCCGTCGCGCTGCTCGTAGGCGATGGACCGGGAGACGCTGCCCTTGAGGCGCTGGGGGACGAGGAGCCGTCCGCCGGGGGCGAGTTGTTGCAGCCAGGAGTGCGGCACGCCGTGCGCGCCCACAGTGGCGATGATCCGGTGGTACGGCGCTCCCTCGGCGTATCCGAGGGCACCGTCGCGGGTCACGGCCTCGACGTTGGTGATCCCGGCGGCGGCGAGATGTGCGCTGGCGCTCTCCACGAGGTCGTCGTCGACGTCCAGAGTGGTCACGTGTCCGCTCTCGCCGACCAGATGGGCCAGCAGAGCGGCGTTGTAGCCGGTGCCGGCGCCGAGTTCGAGAACGCGCTCACCGGGCCGGACGTCGAGCTGGTCCAGCATGAGAGCGACGACGCCCGGCTGGGAGGCGCACGAGATGGACGTGCCGTCGGTGTCGTACTTGATGTGCACCGGTGCGTTGGCGTAGGCGTCTTCGAGTGACGCTTCGGGCACGAACACGTGGCGGGGCACAGTGCGCAACGCAGTCTCGACGGCGGTCGTGTGAGCGTGCCCGTCCGCGCGGAGCTGGTCGACCAGGGCGTTGCGGAGGCGCTCGGCGTCCGCCGTGGGGGTGACGATCGTGTCGGAGTTCACCGCGCTGACGCTATCGGCGCCGACCGTGGCCTCGGCGGGCGATGCGGTGTTGTCGCTCGTTCCCATGACTACCTCTCGTGCGATGTTGGACAGGGCGCTCTGGTCGTCCCGGAGGAGACCGGCGCGATTGGCGTGGAAGATGACGTGATGGGCGATGACGGCGCGCAGGCCGCGGGTGAGGGCGCCGCGGTTGGCGAGGTCGGCGAGCGTGGTTCCCGCCCGTTCGAAGGCGGCCACCCATTCGTCGTATGCGTGGAGCGGGCCGTCCGGACGGCAGAGGCTCTGGGCATCGGCGGTCATCAACTTCCGCATGGCCGGAGTCAGTTCATCGGCTCGTTCGGGTGGTAGTGGGGAGGTGGCAGGCCGGAGGGCGGCGACCTTCGCCCATACGTCGCCCTGTTCGAACCAGTCGAGTCCGGCACCGCGCATCATGGCGCTCGCGAGGAGGGTGGCGGTCTCCCGGCGTCCCAGGTGCTCCGGGCTCGGCTGGTAGGTGATCAGGTGGTGGGAGTCGCTGTGGAACAGTTCGTGGGCCGCGTCTATGGCCTCCGGGCCGCCGAACGTGTCGGTCTCGGGCTCGTAGATGCAGGGCAGCCAGGACACGGCTACGCCGTCGCCGACGAGGTCGCTCAGCAGCGACTCGATGACGGGTGAGGGCTCCTCAGCGAGGTAACGCAGCGGCCAGGGCTGCTTGTTCATGAACCACCAGCCAGTGAGCTGCCCGTCGGTCTCAGCCGTGATCAGGGCCGGGCCGATGCGTTCGGCGATGACGCGCCGGGCGCTCTCACGGTCGACGAAGGTGATGTTGTGCTGCTGCCAGCGGGCGGACGGCATGGGGGTCCTTCGGTCGACGGATCAGGCGATGAGGAGGCAGGCGTCCCAGGCGGACCGGGGAGGGGTGGCGGTGCTGGGCGCGATGAGGGCCAGGGCTGTACCGGCGGCGCCGTCGAGTAGACCGGGTCCCCGTTCCTCGTCCTGAATGAGCGCCGTGGCGGTGAGCGCGGGGTCGGTGCCCGGCGGGTGGACCGCAGCCAGGAGTGCGGGAATCGCGGCGCGGAGTTGGCCCACGGTCGAGGGGTGGGCGTCGTCGGCCGTACGGGCGGCGATGTGGGCGAGGCCGGCGAAGCCGTGGCACAGGCCGTTGTCCGTGGTGGCCTTGAGCTGGTTGGAATCGGTGAGGGCGGCCACGAGCGCGTTCTCCGCGTCGATCTGGCGGTCGGTGTCGCCAAGGGCGAGTGCGGCGAGTTGTTGGGCGCGGGCGAGGCCGGCGGTGCCGTAGCACCAGGAGGGCCGCCTGGGCGCAGACGGGGCGAGGCACCCGGTACGCAACTCGCCCCGGGTGACCCAGTACGGCCAGGCCGGTCCGCGACCGGTCTCCTGCTGCCAGCGGTCCAGCCACGCCAGGATGGCGCGCAGTGCTGCGTGGTGTCCTTCGGCGAGGGTGCCGTTCCGGGCGGCGAGGGACAGGAGGGCGAGCACGCCGCCGATGCCGTGTGCCATGCCGGTGTTTGCGTGCCCGCCGGGGAATCGGTCGTCGTCCGGGCTGCCCGAGGGGCCCGTCTGCGTCCACCAGCCCGGCAGGGTCTCGCCCTGGCGGGTGATCGGTTCGGTGAGGCGCACGCAGTAGTCGAGGACGGTGCGCATCGTGGAGCTGCCGAGGTCACGGCGAAGGAGATAGGCCCCGTAGCCGGTGAGGCCCCGGATAGCGTCGAACTCGGCGAGTTCCGGCAGGCGTCCGGCGTCGATGCGGCGATGTGCGGCGTCGAGGCGGCGTACAGCGTCGATCTCGATCTGCCGGTCCATCGTGTTCAGGGCGCGTTGGTAGGAGCCGGAGAGGTGGTCGGCGGCGCAGGCCAGGGCGTGGGCGAAGACCGGTGCTCCGTAGAAGGGATGACTGTCGTGGCCGCTGGTGAACGGCTCCCGCGAGGCAGCGGCGAGCCAGTCGTGGGCGCGCTGCCATGGCCCCAGGCCGCTCGCGGCTCGCTCGATGTGCAGGAGCGCGATGCCCGGAGGGCCGTACGCGAGGTGCTGCCGGTATGAGGAGGCCGCCCGGGCCCCGAGATACGCAGTTTCGGGGTCGGCGAGCTGGGAGGCGACGGCGTCGACCATGTCGAGCGCGCGGTGCGCGGTCATGAGGTCTTCCCGGTGGTGCGGGCGGTCCAGGCCAGGGCGGCGGCGCGTGCCAGGTAGAGGCACACCTCTTCCTCCGGGAAGTTCACGGCGATGTGCCGCACGAAGTGGACGTGCAGCAGAGAGATCAGGACGTCGTCGACGGCGATGCCCTGGGTGTCCGGGCCCGGCAGGTGTGGCCGGTACGTGGCGAGTGCCGTATCCCGGTCTGTCCATCCCGAAACGATGGCGTCTCCGCCTGGGACACGGCGCAGCGCCGCCCACTCGTCGCACGGATTGGCGAGCCGTACGGCTTCGGTGAACTGCGGGCGCGGAACGGGTGCGGGGGCTGTCGGCGGGATGTGGTCGATCAGCCACCGCATCGCCGCTTCGGTGCTGCCGAGGAACGCGGAGGCGACGGCGACGGTATGGGCCGCCACCAGCGTGCGCGGGCCGGGGCGCTGCGGCTGGGCGAGCTGGGTCAGGACGGCGCGTGAGTCCGCCCGGAACACATCCTCGGCCGCCTCCCATGCGGCGCCGGAGCCCCAGCGGCCCATCTCGCGGTACGAGGTGGAGTACCGCAGATCGGCCAGCAGGCCGACGTCGCGCAGCTCGTCGGCCCAGGCGCTCACCGAATGGGCCGTCTCGGCGAAGGCTTCCGGGGAGGGGAGTGCGATGCGTACGCGGAGGTGTTGGTCCGGGTCGCGGAAGCGGATGAACCACCAGGGTGGGTTGCCGAGTTGTTCGAGGAGGACGGGCAAGTGCCGGGAAAGCAGGGCGTCTTGGCGGCGGGTATCTCCGTACAGAGCGGCCAGAAGTACGAGGGAGGAAGCGGGGGTCTGGATCTGGGCCGCGCAGAGGATGCGGGCCTGGGTGGGGGCGGGCAGGAGCGGCCATTTCGACGATCGGGTCGCCTTGAGGGGCACTACGACCTCGTGGGCTCGCCCGTCGCACCAGCGGTACGCATCCGGTTCCGGGGCCTCGACGAGCACGGCCAGGTCCGTACGGTCGAGGTGTTGGCGCAGTAGCGTCCGGTGGCCGGCCTCGTCGAGGTCGAGGAAGAGGCGTCGGTCGTCGTCCACGAGGTGGACGCGGCGAGGCAGCCGCCGTCGGGCCTGCCAGTCGGTGAGCGCGGCGTCCCACTCGGCCCGAGGACGGGAGCGGCCGGGCAGCTCGAACACCTCCAGCCGCCAGCGTGCCGGGGCCAGTACGGTGCGCCCGTACCGCAGGCGTGGAAGGAACGGCATCGCCGAGGCGGCGCCCCAGTCGAACGCGGTGACCTGGGCGCACTGGGCGCGGGACAGTTCCGTGAGGAAGCGCACCAGCGGCGGAGTGTGGGTGAGCAGGTTCAGCGCGTGCACCCCGACGGCCTCGACGCGGTGGCCGCGGTCAGGGGCGGCCAGGTACATGCGGCGGCCGTCGCATCCCACTGCCAAGTCCTCCGGGGTGAGGACGGAGTCCGCCGGGGCGCGGTGTTCCTGGATGCTGATCACGGTGGGCAGGACCTGCGGGGCGCGGGTGACGTGGGCGCTCTCAGGGAGCAGCGGCGGGAAAGAGAGCTGCGCGGTCACAGTGTTGCCGTCCGCAGCCGGGAGGTCGGCGAGTTCTGTGGTCAGGGCCACGCGGTCGGCGGGGGTCAGCACGCTGAGGAACCGGCCCGTGGAGACGCCGGCGCCTCGGGACACGCTCACGACCTCCAGCCGGAACCGCCCGCGCTGCAACTCCCCCAGGCTGGCCGCGTATACCCTCACACCCACCTCCAGGTGTGGCGGCAGCCGGGGCTCGTCGGGCCCCACGTCGAGGGCCGAAACCAGGTCGTCGGTGAGCAGCACCTCGTGGCGGTCGTCGAGTACGGCGGCCTGCGCCAGTCGTACGAGGACGTCGTCCCGGGCGGAGAGGCGAGGCCGACGCGCGCCGGCCGGACTGCCGGGGTAGCCGTCGGGATACCCGGTGCCGCTGTCCGCCACGACCTCCTGGAGCGGCACCATCGTGCCGATGCCGTACCGCTCGTAGAACCGTTGGTGGTACTCGCCCCACGCCGCGGTCCCGTACGGGCGGGTGCTCACCCGGGTCAGGATGAGGGCCGCGCGCTCGATCTCCCGGGCTGCGTCGTCCGGCAGAACGATCTGCGCGTCCAGGCGCAGGTCGAGCGCGACGGGGTGGCGGCGCAGGCCGGGCACGAGGGCCCGCATCCGTGCCGCGACGCTGTCCCGGCCACCGCGCGTGGCGCACTCCTCCAGTTCCGCCCGGACCGCGCGAAGCTCGCGCACCGTCTCTGCGACCGGAGCGAGGGTTCCGGCATCGAGCGCGTCGAGTTGGCTGAGCAGATAGCCGAGGGCGTCTGTCTCGGTGCTCGGCGCTTGCAAGCTCGTGATCAGTACCCGCTGCCGGATGAGCTCCGCCAGCAGATGACGCGCCCTTCCCGTCCCTGCGTCGGGGAACTCTGTCCGGAGTTTGTCCGCGAGCGTTCCGACCTGGATCGGTGCCTGGGCCGCGGCGAGGACCGCGCGCACGGGTGCGGTCAGGGCCAGGGACGTCTCGACCGCGCGAGTGCGGTCGTCGTGGACGTCGGGCTGGAACGGCACGATGAGCCGGTCTCCCCGGCTGGTCACGGTGTTGTTGACGACGACGGGCAGCCGTTCGAGGAGGTCCGGGCACGACTCCAACCGGTCGACCACGGAGGCCAGCCACTCAGCCCCCGCGCGGCCGACGGCCACATGCCCTGCGCCCCAGCCCGAACCCGCCTGCGGACCGAACTCTGCGGTGGTCACCCCGGCGAACAGGCCGAAAGGCGTAGCCCGGTGCTCGGCCCGCAGCAGATAGCGGGCTACGGACTGCGCCGCGCGCCGTATGTCCCGCAGAGGAGGCCGCTCGGCCTTGCACAGGGCCTGTAATTGCGCGGCCAGGACCGGGCTGGAGTGTTGCAGTGCCTCGGCGACATCCTGGTTCGCCCAGACCGCACGCAGCCACGTGGCACAGGCCGCCAAGCTGCTGGGCGAGCGGTCATCAAGGTCAGGGCACGGAGAAACCGACAGCGACGGCCGGGCTACGGCGCGCACGAGAACTGTCGTGCCGGTTCGGAACGCTGCGGGCGGAGCAATCACCAACTACCTCCGTGGGGCGTGGGGACAGGCGGCTGGTGCCGCCACGCCGGGGCGCGGCGGCACCAGCCCGGAGTGACCTGAGTTCCGGGTCAGGCGACGTTGGTGGTGCAGGCTCCGCAGGTGGAGCCGCAGCCGTCGTCGGTCAGATTGACCAGGCCCGCCGGGTCGGCGATCTCGACGAGAGAGACATCCAGGTCGAAGCCGTCCGACGATCCCGGGGTCTGCGGGTGCACTTCGGTACGGCTGGGAACTACGCGGTTACGGGTCATGCTCCAACTCCTCGTAATCGTTGGTGTGTTGCTGGACTGTGGTGCCCACCAGTACCCATCACGCGGAGCGTTGCCGGACGGCCCGCTCCCCGGACGGTTCCTGGCCCACCCGGCACGAGAGGACGTAACCCGCGAAGAATTCCTCGCGGGCCGCCTGCCTCACACCGGGAAGTCGTGTGCCGGGAGTCTGATCAGGCGGTCCCCGGTCCCCGGTCGCCGCTCCATGAAGTAGCCGAGTGCCTGAGCCTTGAGGCGGTCGAGGCACGGCTCGCACGCATAGATGGGGGCGTGTTGCCCGTCCCACTGCACCGGCCATCTGCTGGCGGGGGCGGAGGCGGGCGACGTGGGGGAGCGGCGGGCTCGCCGTGGCCTGGGTCTTCACGCGCCGTCCTTGATACGGAGTTCGGCCCAGACTTCTTTGCCCCATGGGCGCCTGCCCGAGCCGTGCAGGTCGTATCCCCAGCGGTCGGCGACTGCGTCGATGAGGAACAACCCGCGGCCCGACTCGTCATCGTCATCGGCCTGGCTGAGAGCCGGTAGGCGCGCAGGCTCCCGGTCCAACACCCCCACACGTAGTCGCGTCGCGCTCGGCCGCTCGACCAACAGGCGGATCTCGTGGCACGGGGTGTGCCTGGCGGCGTTCGCGATCAACTCGGTGACGATCAGCGCGGCCTGGTCGGCGAGGCTGTCGAGGCGCCATATGCCGAGGACGTCCCGGAGGAGCCGACGGCCGATCTCGGCCGTGGACGGCTCGCAGGGGAAGGTCTGGCTATAGGCGGGGTGGCCGACGGAGGCGACGCGAACTTGCGTAGTGAGACTCGTCATTGGGGGAGCCTTCGGGTTGTCTCGGCGCCCGGCCTGCCCCTGCGAGGGAAACCTCAGGGGCAGGCCGGGCCGTCAACAGCCGCCCGCACGGTGAGGCGTGGCGAGCGACCGACAACAAGACAACTCCCTTTCGGGGCAAGGTGATTAGGGCGATCAGCTGCCCGTCCCACGGAAGGACCTAGGGCGATTTGACCTTTCGTTTACCTGGTGGGTGAGAGGCGGGAGGGCTACCGTGCGGAGATGGACACCACGCGCAACACCGTTCTGGAGGCGTGGATGGCCGAACACGGCTACAGCTCCAACAGCCTTGCTGACGCTGTGAACAGGGCCTTAGAGCGACTGACCGGGCGACCTGGCGGTCTGGACGGCTCATCGGTCCGGGACTGGAAAGCAGGCCGGGTCACGTGGCCCAAATCGGCTACCCGCAAGGCGCTTGAGGACGTCAGCGGCCTGCCCGCCATCGCTCTAGGGTTCGTGCCACGGGGCCGGCCTTCGTCCACCCCGGCCACACCGCAGCAGGAGGACCCCGACATGAAGCGCCGTACCCTCGTCGGCGGGATCGCGGCGGCTGCCGCCGCAGCAGCCGCGCCCGGCACCGCAACGCGCCGCATCGGCATGAGCGACGTCGACCGCCTCCAGAAGCGCTTCGCCGAGATCATCGCCAGCGACCACCGCCATGGCGGCCAACTCGGCATCGAGCAACGGGCCGCCGCGCTCGCCGACGAGGCACTGAACCTCCAGAACGCCGGCAGCGCCAGCCAACGAGTACGCAGCAGCCTCTACGCCTCCGCAGCCGCGTTCCGTTCCTCAGCGATGTGGGCCGCCATCGACGGCCGGCGCTACGACGTTGCCAAGGCGCACATGCGTGAGGCCCAGGCCCTCGCCGAGATGTCCGGCGACCAGGAGATCAAGTTCCGCATCTGGAGTCACGCGGGCACCATGTACCGCCACATGGGCCGCCCCGCCGACGCGTTCGCCGCCAACGACGTCGCCCGCAACCTGCACCTCACACGCCGTGACCCGCTGTTCGCGTCCCTCGGCCTGGCCCGGCAGGGCGCCATCCACGGCGCGGCGCAGGACCGCACCGGAACCCGTCGCGCGTTCGAGCAGGCGCAGGACGCCATGCTGCGTGCCGACCCCGCCGACTACCGGCCGGTGTGGATGCTCGCCTTTTACGATCAGGCCGAGCTGGACTCCCTGGCCCTGTCAGCGCACTTGTCGCTCGGCGACTACTCGACCGCCGAGTACCACGCCCACCGCTGCCTGTCCGCCCTCCGGCCCCACATGGTCCGGTCCTTCGCCATCACCACGACCCGGCTTGCACACGCCCAGCTCGCACAGGGCGCCCCCGACGCCGCCACGGCCACCGCGATGAAGGTCCCTGTCGACGTCGCTACCCAGCACGCCCGGGTCACGCGCATGCTGCAGGAGTTCGGGGCCGCGCTGCGTGCCACCGCGACGGGCAGCTCCAGCGTGCAGACCTGGACCGAGCACACCGCCACCTGGAGGATGGCCGCATGACCAAGGCGCCCGCCATCGAACTGCGCACGTTTACCACCCTCGACTCCGTCCGCGGCGACCTCCTCGACGTGTACGCCGACGTGCGCGCCCCGCTGCTCCACCTGCCGAACTACGCAGTCACCGCGTTCGGCGAGCGCTTGGACCGGCACGGCACCGAGCCGGGGTTCACAGCCGTCCTCGCGTACGCGGACGGGCATCCGATCGGCTACGCCTACGGCAACACCATCGGGCACGGTGACCGCTACTGGCAGCGCACCAGCCCGGCGCCGGCGGAAAAGTACACCGAGCGCCCAGCCGTGGCACTCAAGGAGATCGGTGTCCGCTTGACCTGGCGGAAGACCGGCACCGCCCGCCAAATCCATGACGCCCTCCTCGCCACACGCGAAGAGCCGTACGTCACGCTCATGGTCAACCCAGCTGCTGGGGACGGAAAGGTCCACGCGCTCTACAAGTCGTGGGGGTACGAGGACATCGGCCAGAGCCAGCCGTCACCGGCCTCGCCGGTCCTCACCGTGATGATCCGCGCCAGCCACTGACCGGCAGCAGCCCTGGCCAGAAGTCGGTCGTCATCGTGGCCGGAAGAGATCGATGGCATCCCCAGTCTCTCGGCAGCTCCACGTCAAGAAGCAACTCGCGGGCGGACGCCTGGACTACGGGTACGCCTACTTCCTCGTCCACGCGACCGTCGGCACCTGCGCCGGCGCGGTGATCGCCCAGGCCGGGATCCGGTGGAAGATCGAAGAGGACAACGAGCAGGGCAAACAGCTCACCGGTCTGGACCAGTACCAGGTCCGCAAGTGGATCCCGTGGCACCGCAGCGTCACCTGCACGATGCTGGCCCAGCCCTCTCTGACCGTCCATCGCGCACTCCACCTCGACCCCCGTGCCGCACGCACAAATGACGTTCCCATCGACCCGCACGACACCCCCGGCCCCGAGGAGCCGGTGGTACGGCCAGTCGGCCCGCCGCGCGAACCCGGCCCGATGATCCGACCAACCTTCGCGGCACTGGCCGGACTCCTGGCCATCACCGGCCTGGTCGTCCACCACGACGACGCAGAACTCCTGCGCCAGCATCACTGGCGAACCGAACACCAGACCTCAGCCGCCATCAGCCACTACCAGTGGCGCGGCGACCCCCTGCCCGCACACCTCCGCCAAAGCGATCCGAACCGATCACATCAGCAAGATCTGCCGCTGTAGCACTTTGGACGATTACCATCCAAACAGGTCCTGGATAAAATCCACGGCATCGCCGCCGATGTCGAGAATTTGGGACACCAGGCCATCGGGTGAAACCGATGCATCACGTGGGACCTCTGGCTTGTCGTCGGAATTCACCAAAGCGGCCACTGACGCAGCGGCGCCCACCGCGCCTGTGGATGCATTGAATTTATCGAGCGATGTTTCACCTTGTGCCGGCCCCGGCGCAAGGTCCGGGTCCGGGTCCGGGGGATCGTCACTCACGCCCTCGGCCCCCAAACTTGGATATAGGGCTGCTCATGGTTATGACGGGTCGGATGTGTCTGGCGGGACACTTGCAGGGCGACGCCAAGGGCGCGGTTTCTGCTTCGGGTGAGGTGATCTGCATCCTGCGGTGACAGAGGTAACGCCCGCGCCCACAATTAGAGTCCCCCCTAAGCGCCGCAGAAAGAAACGTCGAGTTGTTTCTTCGACCATTTGAATTTCCTCGTGATTCTTTCCCGTGGCCTCATTGAAGCTAACGACTGTATATAGTATCAATTAAGATCGAGTCAAGGACGTTTGACGGAATGAAGAATTCCGCAAACTGGAGATTCCGGTCTACTGGATTTCCTGGGGCTCCCTCCCTCCCTCCCTCCCTC
>NZ_JAPWHT010000350.1:0-11091 GCF_027270795.1 Streptomyces sp. ActVer | reverse complement strand
CCCTCCGGCGTTTGAGGAGCGGGGGTTCGGGGGCGGAGCCCCTGAGTAAGTGACGGGAATGGGTAGGGGCGGCGGGGGCGAGAAAACGCCAGGTCAGGCCGACGGCTCCCGGGTCGTCGTCGGGGACGGGTCCGTGGCCGGGACGCGGTGGCGGCGGCGGCGCTTGAGGAGGGCCCAGGGGCCACGGGGCCCCGTGGGCATGGCCGCAGTGACCTCCGTACCCGCCTCGGACGCGGCCTCCGCGGCGGCCCGGGCCACCGGCAGGAACCCCTCCCGGCGGGAGACGTCCGGATGCTCCTCCTCGGCCGGCCACAGGCCCAGCGCCGCACACGCCGTGGGAAGTACCGCCATCGCCGCCGTGGCATAGCCCTCGGCGGACGGGTGGTAGTTGTCGGGCCCGAAGAGCTCCCGCGGATTCGCCGCGAACTCCGGCCCCAGCAGGTCGCCCAGCGACACCGTTCGCCCGCCCTGCTCCACCGTCCCGATGGTCTGGGCGGCCGCGAGCTGCCGCGAGGCCCGCCGGGCCAGCCACCGCAGCGGCTGCTGGACCGGCTCGATGGTGCCCAGGTCGGGGCACGTGCCCACGACCACCTCGGCACCCGCCGTACGCAGCCTGCGTACCGCCGCCGAGAGGTGACGGACCGAGCGCGTCGCCGGCATCCGATGCGTCACGTCATTCGCGCCGACCATGATCACGCACACGTCGGGCACCCCGTCCGGCTCCCCGAGAACCACCGCGACCTGGCGGTCCAGGTCGCCGGACTGGGCGCCGGGCAGCGCCACGTTCCGCAGCCGCACCGGCCGCTCCGCCACCGCCGCGAGCCCGGAGGCGAGCAGCGCCCCAGGCGTGTGACGGGCCCGGTGCACCCCCTGCCCCGCCGCCGTGGAGTCACCCAGCATCGTCAGGCGCAGCGGTTCCTCGGAGCCGGCGTACACATACCCGTACAGCCCGTCCGCGCTCGGCGGATGGGGGCTGTGGCCGTTCCCCACCTGGCGCTTAGCCAGCTGGACCTCGGCCAGCACCACTCCGACCGTCGCCGCGCCCAGCAGACCGATCCCGCCGCCGCCGTACGCGGCGCCCGCGGCGATCCGGCGTGCCACCCTCGCTCTCGACAAGCTCGTCATGCGTAGCCGCCACCTCCTCTTTGCCGTACACCCACTGCTTGCCCCGTACAGACCGTCGGCCAATCTCAACGCGACGTGAACGCCCGACACGGGGCTTAGGCTGACGACACCACCTCAATCACTTCCTTTTCAGCTCCGGAGACAACGGTGCAATTCCACGACTCGATGATCAGTCTCGTCGGCAACACCCCGCTGGTGAGGCTCAACAGCGTGACCGCCGGCATCCAGGCGACCGTGCTCGCGAAGGTCGAGTACTTCAACCCCGGCGGTTCCGTGAAGGACCGCATCGCCCTGCGCATGATCGAGGCCGCCGAGAAGAGCGGCGCGCTCCAGCCGGGCGGCACGATCGTCGAGCCGACCAGTGGAAACACCGGTGTGGGCCTTGCCATCGTGGCTCAGCAGAAGGGCTACAAGTGCATTTTCGTGTGCCCCGACAAGGTGAGCACCGACAAGATCAACGTGCTGCGGGCCTACGGCGCCGACGTCGTCGTCTGCCCCACCGCCGTTGATCCCGAGCACCCCGACTCCTACTACAACGTCTCGGACCGGCTCGTGCGCGAGACGCCCGGTGCCTGGAAGCCCGACCAGTACTCCAACCCCAACAATCCCCTCTCGCACTATCACTCCACCGGCCCCGAGCTGTGGGAGCAGACGGAGGGGCGGATCACCCACTTCGTGGCGGGCGTGGGGACCGGCGGCACCATCTCCGGGACCGGGCGGTACCTCAAGGACGCCAGTGACGGGAAGGTCCAGGTCGTCGGCGCCGACCCCGAGGGGTCCGTGTACTCCGGCGGGTCCGGGCGTCCGTACCTCGTGGAGGGCGTCGGTGAGGACTTCTGGCCGACCGCGTACGACCGGACCGTCGCCGACGAGATCGTCGCCGTGTCCGACAAGGACTCCTTCCAGATGACCCGGCGCCTCGCCAAGGAGGAGGGGCTGCTCGTCGGCGGCTCCTGCGGCATGGCCGTCGTGGCCGCGCTGGAGGTCGCCCAGCGGCTCGGGCCCGACGACGTCGTGGTCGTGCTGCTCCCCGACAGCGGGCGCGGCTATCTCAGCAAGATCTTCAACGACGAGTGGATGGCCGACTACGGCTTCCTGGAGGACGAGGGGCCCAGTGCCCGCGTCGCCGACGTCCTGAGCGACAAGGTGCACGGGGCCATCCCGTCCCTCGTCCACATGCACCCGGACGAGACGGTCGGCGAGGCCATCGAGGTGCTGCGCGAGTACGGCGTCTCGCAGATGCCGATCGTGAAGCCCGGCGCCGGTCACCCGGACGTCATGGCGGCGGAGGTCGTCGGGTCCGTCGTCGAACGCGAGCTGCTCGACGCGCTGTTCACCCAGCGGGCCTCGCTCTCCGATCCGCTGGAGAAGCACATGTCGGCGCCGCTGCCCCAGGTCGGCTCCGGTGAGCCCGTGGGTGACCTGATGACCGTGCTCGGTGGCGCCGACGCGGCGATCGTCCTGGTCGAGGGCAAGCCCACCGGTGTCGTCAGCCGGCAGGACCTGTTGTCCTTCCTGGCCAAGGGTGGACACCAGTAGGAACGTCCGGTGAACTGCGCACCCCGGAGGGGAACTTCCGGTGTGAGCGATCACGGCGGAACTTCGTGGAAGTGGTACGAGCGCGTCACGTCCGCGCAGCACACGCTTAACACGCGTCCGGCACATTGGTGGATGTCGGCAAGGGCGGGAGCGGCTCCCCGCCCCGGCCGACACCAAAACGGCGCCAAGGACCTCCGGAGCGGCTCCCGGACCTCCATGGACGCCACGGACGCGTAAGCCCGGCCCTGACCCGGCCCGCGTCCCTCGCGGGGACCGCCGTCGTCCCGCCCCCCGGTAACGGGGGTGCGGCGGTCCCCGCGCAAGCTCGCGAAGGGCCCGGTACCTAGTAGGTACCGGGCCCCTTTTGCGTGTGGGTGTTCCGCTTGTGGGTCGTTTGCCGTGCTGCGGGCCGGTGGGGGCTGGTCGCGCCCACGCGGCGGAGCCGCAAATTGTCACAGCCCCGCGCCCCTTACGGGGCGTGGTGGCGGTCAGCGGTGGCTCACTCCTCCCACTCGCTGTCCTGGGAGGACTTGCGGCGGCGGGCGAAGAAGTTCGGCGAGTTGCGTGCGGCCTGGACCACGTTGACCCCGACGATGCCCGCCCAGGCGACGAGGAGGCCGGGCAGTTCCGCGACCCCGCCGCCGATCGCGGACAGGGGGATCGCGAGGACCATCGAGACGATGCCGAAGCCGAAGCGCTCGCCGAAGGAGTCCGAGGACCCCTGCGGGGAGCGCGAGCCCCGGGCCACCACCATCTGCTGTTCCGCGAGCTGACGACGCACCCGGCGGTCGACCGCGCCGTCCAGGCGCTGCTCGACCTTCTCCAGGAACGAGTCGACCAGCGCGGACTCGTACTCTTCGCCCAGTTCCTTGCGTGCGTGCAAGGTGGCGTCGAGTTCCTTCTTGAGTTCGGCGTCGCGGGCTTCCATACCGGTCATAATCCAACGGTAGAGAGGCGGAGCCCGGTTGGCACGGGGGTTAGCCCCCCTGTCGCCGTCGGGTTGTTCCCCACCAGGTGGGGACGCCGTCGACGGGTTCCGCCGGCTCGGGCCCTACTTCGTCAGGCCCTTCTCCTTCGCGTACGCGTTGGCCACGTCCTCCGGGTCCTTCTTGTCCTTGTCGACCTGGCGGTTGAGCTCGGTCAGATCCGCGGTGGTGAGCACGTTGCCCAGCTCGGCGAGGGCCTTGCGGACCGTCGAGTCGGCCTTGCGGTCGGCTATGAGGGGGACGATGTGCTGGCCGGGGATGAGGTTCTTGGGGTCGGTGAGGACGACCCACTTGTTGGCCACGATGTCGGTGTCCGTGGTGAAGAGGTTCGCCACGTCCACATCGCCCTTCTTCAGGGCGCCCTTCACCAGCGGGCCGGAGGAGTCGAGGGACTTGAACTCCTTGAACTCCACCCCGTACACGTCCTTCAGGCCCACCGCGCCGACCTCGCGCTTCTTCACCTCGGGCGCGGCGCCGATGACGAGCTTGCCGTTCTGCTTCTTCAGGTCGGCGAGGGAGGACAGGCCGTACTTGTCGGCCGTCTCCTGCGTGACGGCGAACGCGTCGGAGTCCTCGGCCATGCCGTAGGGCAGCACCTGGAGCCCGGCGGGCAGCGCGATCGCGAGGGCGTTCTGCATCTCGCCCTCCTCCGTCGCCTTCGCCTTGGGCGAGAGGTAGTGCAGGAGGGCGCCCTGGTACTCGGGGAGCAGGTCGATGTCGCCGCCCTTGAGGGCGGGGATGAGGATCTCGCGGGTGCCGAGGTTCGGGCGGACCTTCGTCTTCACACCGGCGGCCTCCAGTACGGCCGCGTAGAGGAAGCCGAGCACCTGGTTCTCGGTGAAGTTGGCGGTGCCGATGGTGACGCCGTCCTTGCTGGACCCGCCCCCGCCACCGGCACTGCCCCCGCCGTCGAGCGAGGTGATCCCGCTGCTGCACGCGGCGAGAGCGGGCACGGACGCGGCGGCGAACAGCCCGCCGAGGAGAGTACGTCGATTCATGGGTGGAAGCTCCTGAGGGGGAGTTGCTGAGATCGGGGGCGCCCCGTAAGGGGCGCGGGGCTGTGACAATTTGCGGCTCCGCCGCGTGGGCGCGACCAGCCACGTGCGGCCCGCAGATTCAGAACTGCAGCCAGCGGCAGCGCCTACGCGGGGCGATGACGGAACAGCACCCGCTGGAGGCCGCTCAGACCCAGGTCGAGAACAACGGCGACCAGAGCCACCAGCACCGCACCCCCCAGCACCTGCACAAGGTCCCGCTGCGCAAGCCCGTCGAACACATACCGACCCAGCCCCCCGAAGGAGACGTACGCCGCGATCGTGGCCGTGGCCACCACCTGGATCAGCGCCAGCCGCAGGCCCGTCATGATCAGCGGGAGCGCGAGGGGCAGTTCGACCTGGAAGAGGACCTGGTGCCAGCGCATGCCCTGGCCGCGCGCCGCGTCCTTCACGTCCGGGTCGACGGCGGTCATGCCCGCGTACGTGTTCGTCACGATGGACGGGACCGCGAGGGCGACCAGCGCCACGTACACCGGCCACATCGACAGGCCGCTCGCCAGGAAGACGAGGACGACCAGGCCGACGGTGGGCAGGGCGCGGCCGAAGGACGCGAGGTTGATCGCGAGGAACGCGCCCTTGCCCGTGTGGCCGATCAGCAGGCCCACGGGGAGGGCGATCGCGGCGGCCACGAGGGTGGCGAGGAGGGAGTACTGGAGGTGCTCGGCGAGGCGGTGGCCGATGCCGTCGGGGCCGGTCCACTGCTCGCCGCTGACCAGCCAGTCGCCGAGGTCTTTGAAGAGTTCGTACATGTCAGGCTCGCCGCCTCGTCCACGGGGTGAGTACGTACTGGACGGCGACCAGCAGAGCGTCCGCGACCAGGGCCAGCAGGAGCGTCAGGACGACGCCGGCGATGACGGGGGTCGGGAAGTTGCGCTGGAATCCGTCCGTGAAGAGCTGGCCGAGGCCGCCGTCGCCGATGTACGTGGCCACGGAGACCAGCGAGATCGACATGACCGTGGCGATGCGGACGCCCGCCATGATCACGGGGAGTGCGAGGGGGAGCTCGACCGTGAGGAGGGCGCGCAGGGGGCGCGTGCCCATGGCCTTCGCGGCCTCCTTCGTCTTCGCGGGGACCGAGTCGAGGCCTTCGACCGTGTTCCGCAGGAGGACGACGAGGGTGTAGATCGTCAGGCCGACGACCGTGGTGGTGCGGGTCAGGCCGGAGACCGGGAGCAGGAGCACGAAGACCGCGATCGACGGGATCGTGAAGAGGACGTTCGAGAGGCCCAGCAGCACGCCGCGCAGGGGGCGGATCCGGTGGGCGACCACGGCCAGCGGGAGGGAGATCAGCAGGCCGAAGAAGACCGCGGACAGGGCCGCCTGGAGGTGCGAGACGGTCAGGGTGGTGAGGTCGTCGGTGTGGTCGCCGATCCACGACCAGTCGATGGTCACGAGGCCACCCGGGCTTCCGCGTGGGCCTGGCCCGCGTGCTGGTGGATCTCGTCGCGCGAGGTCACACCGGTGAGGGCGCCGTCGGCGTCGACGCGGGCCACGAGTCCGGTCGGGGAGGCGATGGACTCGTTGAGCGCGGCGAGCAGGGAGTCGGTGTCGCGCAGCGGCCGTACGGGGAGTTCGGTGTCCCCGGTGCGCCAGTGCAGGGGCCTGCGGGCCGAGTCGAGGGCCAGTTCCCAGGTGCCGCCCTCGGGGGCCGGTGCCTGGGGTATGTCCTTGAGCGGCGTCAGGGACAGGAGCTTCAGGCCGCGCTCGGCACCCAGGAAGTCCGCGACGAAGTCGTCCGCCGGGCGGGCCAGCAGCTCGGAGGGGGTCGCGCACTGGACGAGGTGGCCGCCGGTGCGGAAGATCGCGATCTGGTCGCCGAGCCGTACCGCCTCGTCGATGTCGTGCGTGACGAAGACGATCGTCTTGCTCAACTCCTTCTGGAGCCGCAGCAGTTCGTCCTGGAGCTGGGTGCGCACGACGGGGTCGACCGCGCCGAAGGGCTCGTCCATCAGGAGTACCGGCGGGTCGGCGGCGAGCGCGCGGGCCACGCCGACGCGCTGCTGCTGGCCGCCGGAGAGCTGGTGCGGGTAGCGCTTCCCGGATTCGGCGGTCAGGCCGACCGTCTCCAGGAGCTCGGCGGCCCGGGCCCGTGCCTTGCGGCGGCCGTGGCCGAGGAGCAGCGGCACGGTCGCGATGTTGTCGAGGACCGTGCGGTGCGGGAAGAGGCCCGACTGCTGGATGACGTAACCGATGGAGCGGCGCAGGTCGGCGGCGTCCTGGTCCAGTACGTCACGGCCGCCGACCCGGATGGTCCCGGAGGTCGGGTCGACCATTCGGTTGATCATTCGCAGAGTGGTCGTCTTGCCGCAACCGGAAGATCCCACGAGGACGGTCACGCCGCCTTCTGGCATCTCCAGGGAGAGGTCGTGGACCGCTGTGGTGCCGTTCGGGAAGCGCTTGTGGACCGCGTCGAACTGGATCATGAGGTGTCCCTTGCCCGGCTGCATATCGTCATGCAGAGTTCTCTGTATCTGAATAGGTTGTCAACGGTTCGGTGTTAATCGCCGGTTACTTATGACCGTCAGGCAAGATCCAACGTCCGGATTGAGGGGAGTTCGCGCTCTATGTCGTCTCGGGATGTGGACGCACCGGGTGCGGTGACCACCGGCCTCGTGGTGCTGGACGGTTGCAGCACCGGCGTCGCCGACGTCGTACGGCTCGCCGACGGGACCGCACGGCCGGTCGCGGGTACCGAGGCGATGAAACGCGTCGAGGAATCCTGGGACGCCGCCCGGCGGATCGCCGCGACCGGGCGCGTGTACGGCCGCTCCACCGGAGTCGGCGCCAACCGGAACGAGGACGTGCCGACCGAGGCGGCCGCCGAGCA
Source organism: Streptomyces sp. ActVer (assembly GCF_027270795.1). NCBI lineage: Bacteria > Bacillati > Actinomycetota > Actinomycetes > Kitasatosporales > Streptomycetaceae > Streptomyces > Streptomyces sp. ActVer. Next base: position 3,559 of record NZ_JAPWHT010000350.1, on the reverse strand, counting down.
CGGACTGCGGCTGCTGCGCAGCCACGCCGGCGCCATCGGTGAGGAACTGCCCGCCCGGCAGGTCAGGGCGATGCTCGCCGTCCGCGCGAACCAGCTCCTCGCGGGCGGCGCGGGCCTGCGGCCCACCGTCGTCACGGCACTGTGCGAGGCGCTGGAGGCCGGGGCGTACCCCGTCGTGAACGAGTTCGGCTCGGTGGGGACCGGGGACATCGCGGCGCTCGCGCAGCTGGGCCTGGCGCTCGCGGGGGAGCACCCCTGGCGGGGCGTGGACGCGTCGACCGGTGTGCGCGCGGTCGTGGGTGCCGGTGCCTCGGGGAGCGTGGGCGGCGGTGTGCTCGGAGGAGCGATCGCGGGCGCCGCCACGGGCGCGGTCGCCGGTTCGCCGGAGTCCGTGGGCGCGCCCGAGCCCCAGCCGCTCGACAACAACGACGCCCTCGCGCTGATCAGCAGCAACGCCCTCACCCTCGGACAGGCGGCCCTCGCGCTGCACGAACTGCGCGGGCTCATCGGGGCCACACAGGTCGTCGCCGCGCTGTCGCTGGTCGCGGTGGACGGCTCGTACGAGGCGTACGCGGCACCCGTGCACGCCGCGCGTCCGCACCGCGGTTCGAGTGAAGTGGCCCGCCGCATGCGGCAGTTGATCGGCGCCGCCGACCACCCGACGCCGCCGCTCGGCCGGATCCAGGACCCGTACGGATTCCGGTGTCTGCCGCAGATCCACGGGCCAGCGCACGACGCGGCCGACGCCCTGGAGGAGGTCCTCGCCGTCGAGATCAACGCGGCCGCCGAGAACCCGCTGATCTGCGCCGAGGACATGGCCGCCTACCATCACGGCGGCTTCTACCAGGCCCAACTCGCCCTGGCCCTGGACCACTTCAGGCTCTCCCTCACCCAGGTGGCCCGGCTGTCGACCTCACGCCTGTCGACCCTCAACGAACCGTCCTACACCCGGCTGCGCCCCTTCCTCGCCGACCACGAGCCCGCCTCCTCCGGCGTGATGATCCTGGAGTACGCCGCCGGCGCCGCCCTCGGCGATCTGCGGGCCTTCTCCGCGCCCGCCTCGCTCGGCCACGCTGTACTCTCCCGGGGCGTCGAGGAGCAGGCCAGCTTCGCCTCGCTCGCCGCACGTCAGACGCTGCGCGCGTGCGATGCGTACCGGCTCGTCGTGGGCTGTGAACTCGTCGCCGCCGTACGGGCGTTGCGCCAGCGCGAGCTGCGGCCGGATCCGGAGCTGCCGGTGGCGCGGGCGCTGGAACTCGCCGAGTCGGTGCTCGACGCCGACCCGACCGACCGTCCGCTCACGGACGACGTGACGGCGGCGGCCGCACTGCTCGACCGGTTCACGGACATCTGGAGGGGGAGCACGGCATGAGCGTGGACGGGAACATGAGCGTGAATATGGGCATGGACAGTGACATGGACACGAGCATGGAGACGGGCCTGGACGGCGTGACGGGCGCGGACGACGGGAGCGCGGGCGTGACGGACAGTCCTGCCGGGCGACTGCAGGCGCTCTTCGAGGGCCACCGGCTCACCCCCACGCAGCGGCGCATCGCGCACAGCATGGTGCGACGGGCCGCCGACGTGCCGTTCCTGTCGAGCGTGGAACTCGCGGAGCTGGCCGGGGTCAGCCAGCCGTCCGTCACCCGTTTCGCCGTGGCCCTCGGCTTCGACGGCTATCCGGCGCTGCGCAAGCACCTGCGCGAGGTCGCGCCCGCCGAACCCGCGGCGGACACGGGCTCGTACAACGAGTACCAGCAGGCCGTCGAGGCCGAGATCGAGAACCTGCGCCATCTCGCCTCCGTGCTCGCGGACCCGCGGCCCGTGGAGCGGGCGGGACGGCTGCTCGCCGCCTCACGGCCGCTGCCGGTCCTCGGACTGCGGGCGGCCGCGTCCCAGGCCTACGGCTTCGCGTACTTCGCCGCCAAGGTCCATCCGGACGTACGGCTGCTGCACGAGGGCGGCACGATGGTCCACGACCGGATCGACTCGGCCGTACGGGCCGGGGCCACGACCCTGCTGTGCTTCGCGCTGCCCCGGCATCCGCGGGAGGTCGTGGACACGCTGGCCTACGCGAAGGAGGCCGGGCTGACCGTCGTCACGGTGGCGGACTCGGCGTTCGCGCCGGTCGCCAAGGTGTCCGACCTGCTGCTTCCCGCCGCCGTCGGGACCGGGCTCGCCTTCGACACGGCGTGCGCGCCGATGCTGCTCGGGCGGGTGCTCCTGGAGGCGATGTGCGACGGGCTGCCCGAGGCGCAGGCACGCCTGGAGGAGTTCGACGCGCGGGCCGCCGCACGGGGCCTGTTCGTCGAGTAGGGGTCCCGCGTGGTTTTTTTGGGGCGTTCTCATACGTGTCTCACTTTTGCTCGCTAGCCTGCGTGCCCAAAAGAGGCGTCGTCGAGTCGGTGAGGAGCGGATCGTGACGCGCGGAGGGCAGGGACTGGCGCGGGTGGCCGTCGTCGTACGGGCCGGGGCGGCACCGTTGTGGTGGGTCGGAGTGATCTCGGCGGGTGTGGGTGTACTGGTGCCCGGGATCACCGGGCGCCGGATCGGGGTGATGGCGGGAGCCGCCCTCTTCCTGATCACCGCGGCCGTGGTGGCCCTGGTACGGCACAAGCGGTACGCGGCGCTGGTGGGCGGAGCCGCCCGGGCCGGGAAGCACGACGTGCTCCAGGACCGGGCCGTGACGGTACGGAACTGGCGGCGCGGGCACCGGTGGTGGCTGCTGCTCGCCCTCGCGGGAGCACTGGGCTCGGCGTTCGCCGTCCCCGCGGCCGGCGGGATGCTGCTTGCCGGAGCCGGGGCGGGCCTCCGCCTCAAGGCGGCCCGGATCGGACGGCTCGAACGGGCCGCCGAGTCGCTCGTCTGGGTCCGCGTCGACTGGCTCGGGCGTGGCGCCGGCGTTCCGGCGGGCAAGCAGGTCAAGGGCTATCGCGCCACGGGGATCGCCGCGGGCGACGCCGCGCCCGGTGGGGCGCGGCGTCGGGGTGGCGTGCTCGTCTGAGCCTCGGAGCGGGGTCAGACCTCCAGATCCGCCTCGATCCTCTTCAGTTGATGCCTGGCCATCGCGAGGTTGGAGCGCTTGGCGTCGAGCACCAGGTAGAGGAAGAGACCGTTGCCGCCGCGGCCCTTCATCAGGCGGATCAGGTGGTACTGGTCGGAGAGCGTGATCAGGATGTCCTCGATCTCGCCCTTGAGCCCCAGGTGCTCCATGGTGCGGATCTTGGCGCGTACGACATCGGTGTTGCCGGCCGCCGCGACCGTGAGGTCGAAGCCCTTGCTGCCGCCGATCGTGCCGAGTGCCATGCCGCTGGTGTAGTCGACGAGAGCGGCTCCGGTCGCGCCCTCGATGGAGGCCAGGGCCTCTTTCAGAGAGGTTTCGGTGTTGGCCATGGTCGTGACTGTCCTTTCGGTTCGGTGAGTCCGGACCGGCGAGTTCGGTCCGGTGGATCCGCGCTCAACGGCTGTTGCCGGTGCTCAGCGGCTCTTGCCTGTCGGCTCGGTGGTGGTGGTGCGCGCGACGCGCGCGGTTCGGGTGCGGGGCGCGGTGGGCTTCGCG
>NZ_JAPWHT010000034.1:0-39542 GCF_027270795.1 Streptomyces sp. ActVer | reverse complement strand
GGCGCGCGCCTGCGCTCTGGTGTCGTCGCCGCTGAGGCGGTAGATGCCGCTCTGCGGGTCCTGGACGAAGCCGTGGGCGACGAGGATCGCGCCGGCACGGTCGTCGACGGGGGCGGTGGCGACGCTGCCGTCCGGCTGCCAGGTCAGGACGACCCGGCCCGGCTGGGAGGGCTGGATGCCGCCCAGGGCGTTGTGCCGGACCTGGGCGAGGGCGCTGTCGTAGCGGGCGAGCAGGTCGCCGGCTATCTGCTCCGCGCTCAGGAACGGGTCGTCCGCCAGGGCGATGCCGTTGGGCTCGGGGACGCCGCGGTACGCCTCGTCGGGCAGGGCGCGGGGGGCGACGGCGGCGATGAGGAATCCGTCGCGTTCGTCGTGCCTTTCCAGAAGGACGAGCTGGGCACCGTCGGGGCGGCTCAGGACGGCTGCCTGCCGCAGCGGGTGCTCGGCGAGGGACGCGGCGACCAGGTCCAAGTCCCAGATGCGGTCGGCCAGTTCGGCGAGGTCGTCCTTGGCCTCCGGCGGGAAATGAGTGCTGGTCCAGGTGTCGGGGAGTTCGCCGGCGAGGACGTCGGCGTACGAGGCGAGGCGCTCGGAGGTGTCGTAGTCGTGCATGGTGTCCTTGGGCGAAGTAGGGTCAGCGGCGCAGTCCGGCGGCCACGGGGGGCGGCGGGACCGGGAGCGTGCGCGGCGGGGGCGGGCAGGCGCACACGGCGAAGCGTTCGCGTTCGGTGCCGTAGGGGTCGGCCGCCTGGCCGAGCCCGTCGTGGAAGTCGGCGGTGGCGATGAGCACTTCCTCCAGCGCGGCGAGGATGCCGTCGTGGGCTGCGGTCAGCTCGGTCAGGGCGTCGGCCGCCTCTTCCGTGGTGGTGGCTTCGCGTATGCGCTCGGCGATGTGGGCTACGGAGGAGCCCAGCGGGAGGTAACTGGCCGGCCGGTAGTCAGTGTCGAAGTCCTCGTCGCAGTCGACGTGGTACCCGGCGGCCCGGAGGCGGGCGACGGCGTCGATGGCGAGATCGGACTCGCCGTCCTCGGTGAGGCCGGTGGGGGCTCGGTGGTAGGTCTCGTGGACGCGGACAACGGCGATGAAACCCGCGCGCTGCAGGACGCTGTGCGCCTCGGAGTCGCCGCCGCGGGCGAGGAGTTCGGCGGAGTGCGGGTCACGGCGAATGTCCAGGAAGCGGTCGGTACGGGGCAAGGAGACGTTTCTCCTACGGCGATCGGTGGGCGGTGTACCGGGCGGCGGGTGGTGCGGCGGCGACCCGGGGCTGGACCAGGTGGGCCGCGGTGGTGTCCAGGTCCTGCTGGATGGCGTGGAGGCGGCGGGCGATCAGCTCCAGGCGGTGCGCCGTGTCGGTGCCGGCGGCGCCGGGCTGGCGTGCGACTCGGTGCGCGGTGTGCTCGATGAGTCCGCGGACCGTGGCCAGTGGACCGACTTGCTCGTCGGCGAGCTGCGTGAGGACGCTCGCGAGCTGGGCCGATGCCGTGGGCGCCGGCCGGAGGGCGGGCCGCGCCGTGGGGACGGAGCGCACGGGAATCAGGCGGAGGTCCTGCTCGATGTGGCGCGCCTCGTCCGCAAGGCGCCGCAGGATGTCGGCGGGCGGTGCGTGCCACGCGCCGTCGAGGCTGATCAGATTGGCGATCAAATCGAGGCGTCCGGGCTGCGCCTGAACGGCAATCCACCGGCAGCCGCGCTCCTTGCCGGGAATCTCGATGTCGGCGGCCCGCGCGAGCCGGTGAGCGATTTCAGCCCACTCGGGGCCGGTCAACTCCCGGTCGTCCGGGTGAAGCCGGATGTCAAGGTGGAGGATCGCCCGCCGGTCGTCGTCCGGGCTGGCGGCGAACGGATGCTCCAGATACGGGCCTTCGAGGTGCTCGGCCCACTGGACGGACGTCCAGATCCTCTGCTCGTCGTCCAGGGTGAAGTAATCCAGGCCCGGCCAGTGGGCGACGATCGTGTATTCCGTCAGGCCCTCGTGAGGCGAGACCGGCCGCCCCAGCACCTCGGCGAGCGGGCCGTGCGGCGTGTGGGTCCGCTCGTGCAGGCGGGGAATCACCGGCCGCCCCGAACGTCGGCGATGTGCACCAACTGGTTGAGGGCGGTGGTGGTGTACCAGCCGCAGTCGATCAGCTCGTTGCGGTCGGCGTACCGCGGTAGGAGGGCGTCTTCCATGGCCCGCAGGTAGATCAGGCAGTCCGGGCAGCGGCGCGAGAGGTGTACGAGGTAGCGGGGGTGGCCGGTGACGTAGGACTGGGCGCCGCCGGTCGCATCACGCAGCCGCCACCCGTCCTCGTCGGTCGGGGTGTGCCAGGACGGGGCAACGATGCGCATCGCGTCGCCCCACAGTTCCCCGCCGGCCACCCCCTTCAGGACAACGACAGTGTCACCGGCCTGGAAGTGCTGGTGCGTGATGTCCCGGGCGGGGGTGAGCGGGTCGGGCGTAGGCGCGAAGGCCGACGTGGGCGAGGGCTGGGACATGGGTTCCTTCCACGCAATCGGTGGCGGGGTGGGAGGAACAATGGTCCGGAGGAACGCCGGTTTGGCTAACCGGCGTTTCCCGGCTATGTTCCCCCGCCGTCAGCGGAACGGGTTCTCCGTACCGCGGTCGTTCTCGCCGGCAGCGTCGAGGAGTTCCAGCAGGTCAGTGCCCTCGGCGTCGCGCTGGTCGATCCACCATCCGGCGGCGGTGATAGCGCGGGCCTTCTCCTCCAGCTCCGCCCAGTCAGCCTCGTCCCAACTCCCCTCCACGACGAGCGCGGTGTGCGCGGCCGTCATCAGCTGGTGGCGGGAGCGCTCGCCCCAGTCCAGGGCCTTGGCCGGGCCTTCCAACTGCGGCATGTCGAACTGCTTCGCCCACGCGACGGCAGCCTCCTGCTCGGCGGCGCGCTTGGCCGCGAGCCACTCCTCCTTGGACTCGGGGTCGGCGTCGCGCGCGGCCTTCCAGCAGTCGGTGCAGTCCTTCGCCGCGAGCCAGCGGGCGAAGCCTGCCCGCTTGTCGGCAGGACGGCCGGACAGGTCATGAACCACCTGGTGGGAGCAGGCGTGCTCCACTGTCCAATGGGTACTGACCCCCGGGGAATTCCGTTTGATGGGCGTTACGTTCGAGGTCGGGCTGCTGGTCTGGGGCTTCAAATCGAGTGCCTTTCGTTGGCGGTTGGGGTGGTGGCCTGCGTCGTTGCGGAGGGTCGTGCATCAGATGCACGATTCATGCGGCGGACGGAGGTGGTCTGGAGGCTTGGCGGTGGTCTCGGGGACGCTTCCGCCTTCTGCGTCGTCTCAGCGTGTCCTGCGGATGGCGTCTGTGGCCGCCGTGGCGATGGCGACGGGAGCGCTGGAGGGCTGGGGCAGGTGCAGCAGGGTGGTCCCCGGCAAGTGGTGGGACTTCGCGGTGAGGGTGAGTTGGAGTACGGCGCAGCCGGCGGTCGTGAGCTGCTTGACGCGGGTGACGGCTTGAGCGGTTTCGTCGCTGGCGTACCGGGCGTCGGTGACGATCACGAGGAGGCGGCCGGCGCCGGGGCGGCTGAGTTCGAGGCCGTGGTCGAGTGCGTCGATGGCGTCGCCGAGGTTGTGGTGGCCGCCGGTGGCATCGAACGTCGTCACGCGCTCTGGTGCTCGGTGGGTGGGCCGGGTCAATGCGGTCAGGTGCCTGTCATAGGCGATGGTGGCGGTAAGGGAGTCGGGGTCGGTCAGGGCTGCTGCGCGTGCCACGATCCAGGCAGCGGACGCGACGGGCGCGCAGGCGGCACGCATGGAGCCGGAGACGTCGACGGCGATACCCACACGCAGCGGTGGGGTGGGGGTGTTCCGGCGGCGGGTGTGGGTGAACGGTTCCGCGGTGGGGACCGACCCGGCCGCGCGCTGAGCGTCGCGGGCGAGGGCCGCGCGCATGTTGAGGCGGCCGGGCGGGGTGGGGCTGGTGGTTCGCTCCTCGGTCCGCTCGCGGTAGGCGGCGGCACGCAGGGCGCGGCTCAGGCGCGCGGCGGCACTCTGCTCGGCGGCGGTGGGCCTGCGGGTGCCGGTGACCGGGTTGCCGTAGGGCGCCGGTGTGCCGTCGGGGGTGACGGTGGTGCCACGGGCGTTGAAAACCGACTTGGCGGTGGCGGCGGCTTTGCGTCGCTGGCCGGCCCGCTGGGCGCGGTCCTGAGCCTGCGCCTTGGACTGCGCGGCCATGGCGTTGGTCGCTGCGGCCTGTGCCGCGAGGTCGGCGGCGTCGGTGGCTGCCGTGCTGTCCATGACGACCCCCACGGCGCCGGACAGCAGATCGGTGAGGTTCTCCGGCACGGGCAGGGCGGGGGCCGCGCTGTCCAGAGCGTCGCACCATTTTTGAGCGTGCGCGAGCATGGTCGTGGCGTCGTGGTCGGCGCACTGGTGGGCTGCGGTCCAGATGCGGGTGAGTGTGGCCAGCAGGTTTGCGCCCAGCACCTTTTCGCACAGATCGGCGACGGCCTGGGTCTCGCCGGCGTCCAGGATGCCGACGTCACGGCGGCCGAGGACCAGGGCCGCCACGGCGGCGGCGTGCTCGATGCCCTGGAGGGTGGGGTGGGCGATGTCGGGCATGACCAGGGTTCGGGCACTGGTGCGCAGGTACGTGCGGTCTGTGGGCCGCGTGATCAGGTGTGCGCCTTCGACACGGCTCTCCTCCAGCAGGAGCGCGGCCTCGACGACACGGGGGGTCGCTCCGGCTGGCGCCGTCCAGACGGAGTGGGCCGCGTGCGCGGCCTCGTGGACGAACACTCCCCAGGCGGCGGGATACCTCTCCTCGTCGCCCACGATCCGCGGATGGATCTCGTGGGGCTGGAGCGGGGCGAACAGGCCGGCGTCGAACTCGATCTCGCCCAGAGTGGGGAAGAACGCGGCCGGTGCGCCGCTGCGCGTGCCGGGGCGGCAGGTGACGAGGAGGTCCTGGCGGCCGGAGAGGGCGACCAGCCGATCGCCGAGTTCGGCTCCCACACGCAGCCACGCGTCCGGGGAGGAACGGGGTTGCGCGGGCGGGGCGCCGTCGTCGTCCCATCGCGCGAGGTCGGCGTCGTCGTCCGGCGTGGTGGCGGGGGGCTGGACGTGGTGGTGGGCGCTCATCGCGAGCGGCCCCGGTGTGCGGAGCCGGTGCTGCCCGGGGGCTGCCGGACGGCCGAGGCGGGGAGCTGCTTGCCGAGGGTGAGGGGCGCGATCTTCTTGACGCCGGCAGCTTTGATGACGGCGGCGGCGACGGCGTCGCGATCCTCCACAGGAGCGATGCCGACGAGGTTCGCGAGCGCGGCTTTGGTGCCGAGGACGGCCTCGGTCTTCTGGTAGCTGAGCAGTTCCCGCAGTTGGGGGGCCCAGCCCAGCTCGCCGAGTTCGACTTGGCGGGAGAGGTGTCGGGCGACTCGGACCACCCGGGCATCGATCCTCAGCGCCAGGGCGAGGTCATAGTCCGTGCCGATCTGGATTTGCACGCTGAACCGGCTCGCGAGCGCCTCCGTCAACACCGCCCCGTGGACGCCGGGATTGTGGCCTGCCACCACGTAGAAGCCCGGCTCGGCCTTGATGGTCTCGCCCTTGTGGGCCTTGACCTGGATCTGCCTGCGCCCGTCCATCGCGGGATACAGCGCCGCCAGGACCTTCGGTGAGATCAAGGTGGCATCGTCGATCAGCAGGGCGCGGCCCTCGGTCATCGCGGTGACCAGCGGACCGTACTGGAAGACGTAGGCTCCCGCGTCGTTCTGTGTGTACTCGCCGATCAAGTCGCCGACCGTGGTGTCGCCGTCACCGGCGACAGTGAGCAGGTCCGGGAACGCCGCCTCGACCAGGCTCGTCTTGCCGGTGCCCGGAGGGCCGTAGAGCAGCACCGGTACGTCGGCGTCGCGCAAGCGATTCAACGCCTCGACGTCGGGCAGATCGGCCAGCTCCCGGGGGTGGTAGACCTGGCCCCCCGCGCGGCGGATCGGGCCGGTCTGCCTGGGCGTGGTTGCTGCGGGAATGGTCGTGCTGGCCGGCTGGGCGCGGGGAGAGTGGGTGCCCGGTGGGCTGATCACGGCGGTCTGCGCGGCAGCGGCGGTTTTCGCGTTCGCGCGGAATTCCGGTTGTCCGGTTCCGCCTTGGTCGGCCTCGCCGCGTCGTACCAGGGTGAGGGCGGCGTTGCGGACGGCGCCGTGGGAGTGGCCCAGATGCCTGGCCATGTCCCCGATGGTGAGCGTGTCCGCCGGCCGGTCGGCCAGCAGTCGGGCCACCTTGGCCCGTAGTTCGCCGCCCTTGGTGCGCGCTGGACTGGTAGGCGGTCCGGGTGTGGTCAAAACGGGGCCCCTTCAACAGGTGCGGGTGCGGGCGGGGTTGGTGATGCGCTGGAGAGGCTGGCCGCTCTCGGAGCGGATCACGGACTGTGCCGACATCGGCGACCGGGCCAACTGGGGCGTACCGTCGGCGCTCACCGGCCGACCGAGGGCTCGGTCCAGATGCACGGGATGGTCGGCGACGAGCAGCTCGCTGGCTGCCGAGCAGGCCCGTGCGTCCGCTCCGTACCGGGTTCCGTCGCTCGGCAGGCGCAGCCTGGCGTCTCTTCGAAGCCGGCCTGGAGCAGGATCCGCCGGGCGGCGGCGTTGTAGCCGGTGGTGGTGATCTCGCCGGTGATGGTGTGCCGGATCGTCATGAACGGCTCTGCTGGTGCTTCGGGCAAGGCGGGTCTCCTATCGGTGGTGGCGGGAAAGCGGTGGGGTGTTGGGCGAAGGCGAGGCGGGCCCGGAGCTTCCAGCACATCAACGGTGCGTGGCTGGACCACGAACGATGGGCAATGACTGCCGACATGCTCCAGGGCGGGCCTCACCGCCCCGCAGCTACCTGACTCGCCTTTCCGCACGTTCCGATAGCCGGGTGTACCAACAACGGCCACAAATGGATCTCCTCAAAAGGGTTGGAAAGTGGGGGTGTTGCGCCCGGATCAGGGCGTCTTGTACCGGCTTCGGAGCGGGCGGCGGTGCCGGCCGCACTGCAGGTGTCCGGTGGGGTCGAGACGCCGGCGAGCGGCGAGAAGGACGGTGAGAGCGAAGGCCGCGCCGGCGGCGGGGAGCGCAGCGCTGGCGAGAGGCTGATCGGCGAGGCGTCCGGCGAGGGCGGTGCCGGCGGACTGCCCGGCGCCGATCGCGAGGATCAGCCACGCGTACGCCTCGCTGGTGCGGCCTGCCGGGGTGAGGGCGTCGGTGGTGACGTTGGTGCAGGCGACCACGATGGTCAGGAACGCACCGGGCACGGTGACCGCGGCGGTGGCCGCATACGGGGCCGGAAGAGCAAGGATCGGTAGCCACCCGGCCAGGAACGCGGCTGTGGCGATGATCAGTCGACTGGTGGTGGTGCCGGTCCAGGTGCGGCTTCCGTAGATGAGGCCGCCGAGGAAGGCGCCGGTGGAGAACGCGGCGGGGATGATGCCCGAGAGCATGTCCTGGTGGTGGTGCTCGGCCATGGAGATGGACCACACGTTCATGGCTCCGATCGCGAACCCGATGCCGGTGAGGGAAACGAACAGCAGCAACACGGCAGGGGTGGCCAACTGTCGAGCCGGGGCCGCGTCCTGCCCCACGAACGGTTCGGGTCGCCAGCGTCGCGACGGCGGAGCGAGGGCGACCGCAGCGGTGCCGGCCAGGCCGAGGGCTGCGGTGACGGCGAGCGCGACGGCGGGGTTGTACGCGGAGGCGAGCGCGGCGGAGAGCAGGGGGCCGACGATGTACAGCAGGCCCTGCGTGCCGGTGTCGAGCGCGAGCGCGGCGTGCCGCAGCCGGGGGTCTGGCAGCACGCTCGGCCACAGCGCCCGGAGCCCGGCCTCCAGGGGAGGCGTGGTCAGGCCGCCGACGACGACGATGGCCGTGGCGAGGCCCGGTCCGCCGTACGGTCCGGCCAGGGGCAGAGCCACCAGGAGGGCCGAGTTGAGCAGGGCTGCCGGAAGGTGCACCGCGCTCTGGCCGTGGCGGTCCATGAGGCGTCCCTTGACCGGCTGGGACAGCGCGGAGGACAGCCCGTACAGGGCGCTGAGCAGCCCGCCGAAGGCGATGCTACTGCCACTCGCGGTGGCCAACAGAAGGATGGCGATGGGCGCCATGCCGTTGGGAAGTCGGCCGGTGAGGGTGCCGCCGAGGAGGCGGGCGACGTACGGGCTGCCCAGCACCGCGCCGTAGGAGATGCTCGGGGCCGGGGCCGGGGCCGGGGATGCGGTCAGGGACAACGGGTGCTTTCTCGGTGCTTAGCGGTGGCGGGCGGGCGTGATGGCGCGGGGCGGCGGCGTGGGTGGTGCGGTGTCCACGGCCGGACGCGGGCGGACGCGCGGCACGGGGGTGCGGTGCGGCGGCAGGACGGCGACGGTCGCGCCGAGGTCCTCGGCCGCCTCCTCGACTTCGCGGGTGAGGAACTCGATCTGCCGGCCCAGCGCCGAGAGGCGGGCGGCGATCTGGCGGCCCTGCACGGTCTCCAGCGCGCCGGCGAACTGGCTGCTTGTTTCCAGGAGTTCCTGGAGACGGACCATCGGGCCCGGGGTGTAGCCGCGCTGGACGGCGCCGAGGAGAGCTTCGGAGGCGTCTCCTGCGGTCCGGCCTTCGACGACGTCGCGGATGAGTTCCTGCAGCGACACCTCCGGGACCGGCGCCGGGCGGTTGAACCGGGAGACGTCCGCGCGCAGCACGCCAGGCGGGACCGGGGCAGGCAGTACCTTCCCTGCCTCGTATTCGTGGGCGTAGTGCCCGATCACCTGCCAGCCCGGTGCATCCGGGTCGCCTCGCAGCGCGACCAGCGTCGAGTCATCGTTCTCGATGAGGTGGGCGAGGGTGATCGGCTGCCCGTCGGCGGCGTACCACGACTCGGTCAGCTCCAGCTCGCCCCGCTGCCGCGCGGCCTGGGCCCTCTCCGTCCACATCCACTGTTCCTCGTCGGTCAGCGGGGCCCTGTGATGACGGTGTTTGTTCTGGTCGGCGAGGTCACTGGCGATGAAGCTGTGATCCGCCCAGGCGGCGAGGTGCGGCCACAGGGCCGAGTGCTGTGCGCGTTCGGCCGGGGAGCCGGGGGCGGCCGGCCGGTCGAGGGCCCGGCGGATCTCGGCGGCGGAGGCCGCCAGGCCGTCCAGCACGGCCCGCCACCCGGCCAGGTGCCGGGCGGGTGGCAGCTCGTCCAGCGCACGGCGGGCGGCGTCGAGCAGAGTGTCGGCGTGCGGGGCGAGGTGCGTGGTGTACGCCTCCACCGCCGCCCTGTTGCGGTGAGCCCGTGCGGCTGCCGCGGCGCCTGCGTGGACGATGCGACCGTAGCGGTCGCATGCCATGTCGAGCGCGACCTCGCTCTCGCGGTCGATGACCGCCATCCGCAGCCGGAAGTTGCGTGCACCGTCCGCGAGTTCCGGTGTCACCGGGACGGAGCCGTCCGGGGTCGGATCGCTCGCGGGCGTCATCGGGACCGTCCACTGCCCGAGGCCGTCAGGTGGACGGTCGGTGCGTAGGCGGGCTTCGGCGGGATCGGTCGGGCCGAGGGCGGGGAAGTGGTGGGCGGTGTGGCGCGCTGCGTCGTTCTGCCGGCTGCGGCTTGGGCGAGACGGCTGCGGCGCTCCTGGAGCCCGTTCGGCCGGTCCGGGCGTGGCGGCCCGGCGGCGAGCGACGGGTCGAGGCGAACGTCGGCCTGCACGCTGTAGCCGAGGCTGCGCAGGTCGTGGACGGCTTGGCGGGTACGGCGCAGCCCATCGCGTTCCGGCTCGGTGAGCCGGTACAGGCCCGGCGAAAAGGGGACGGGCTCGAACTGCTCGCGGACGAGGAACCACTCGGCCAGGTGAGGGGCGAAGCTCGGTGCGGCGGTAGCGACGAAACCGTGTTCGGGATGGGCACGGAAGCGGAAGTGGTCGGACAGAGAGGGATCCTTCTTTCTGCTGGTCAGCGGCGAGGGTCGGTGGATGGGGCGTGGTACGCCGGGCTGGTTTCAAGGGGCGGGGCCGCCGGGGCGGGCTGGGCGAACGTCGGGACTCCAAGGCGGCGTTGGCCCACTGGTACTGCTCGCCGTGGGCGATGGCGGCCAGGGCGGCGGCGCGGCTGTAGGCGAGCCGGATCTCGGCAAGAGGGTTCGGGGGCATCCCGGGGTCTGCTGGCGTCGTTCAGTGGCGGTTCGGCTGCCGTGACTGGGCGGCGGCAGCTGGCTGGGCCCGTGGGCCGGTCGTGCGCGGTGTGGACGCCCCAGACGGTGCCGGGGTGGAGGCCGCGCGCAGGGCGGCGGCGGTGTGGCGCAGGCGTGCGCGGGCCGCGACGTACTTCTCGGCCGTCATGATCCGCAGGACTTCAGGGTCGTTGCGCAGAGGCGAGTGGGCGAGATCCTCCACGGCCTCGCGCTGGAAGCCGCTCGTGGCATAGGTCAGGGCTTCGGCGAGCGTGTCCAGACCTCGCGTGATACCGGCGGCGGCCCGGGCGAGCTGGACCAGGGCGACGCGTTCGGGCAGGTAGACCGTCTGCGGTGTGGTGAACCGTTCCTGCGCGTGTTCGATGGTGTGCCGCAGATGGTGGGCCAGCACGCCGATGTCGTCGGCGAGCGTGACCAGGTCGACGGCGTCGGGGCTGGTGGGGAATGAGGCAGCCAGTTCCTCCAGACGCCTGGCTAGGTAGTCGAATGTGGCCGGAGTGACGGAGGAAGACATCAGACCACCCCGGCCGCAGCGCTTGTCTCCCGGGCGCGGAGGGCGGCTCGCAGGCTGCCTCCGTAGTTCCACGCATGCCGCCGAGCCTCCGGCTCCAGGACGTCATGGGCGTCCTGGCGGGTCATCTGGCCAGGGTGTTTGCGGTACCGGTACACGGGAACCGCTAGCAGGATTCCGGGTGCAAGAGCGGTCACGCCGAGGGCCGCGCAGTAGTCCTCGCCCTGGACGAGGCCGCCCATCGGAGCGGCGCGCACCAGGTTGGTGCGGGCGAGGATCGTGGTCGGCCCGATGGGGATGGTGTCCGTCGGCGACTTCCAGTACGTCCACACGTCGCCGGCCTCGTGCCGGCCGGGCGGGGCGGGGCATCGCCACAGGGTGGTCGAGCCATCGGGGTGCCGGTCCTCGCTCCATCCCGCACACCAGCCGACTCCCGTCGATTCCAGGATGTTCAGCCGTACGGACATGGCGTCGTCGGTGAACTCATCATCGTCACCTGCCCAGTTGGAGTACCGGGTGCGGACATGGGCGAGGGCCAGGTTCCGGGCGCAGGCGGCGCCGACCGGGCGGGGCAGCGCAAGCGTGCGGACGCGGGAGTCCTGCGCGAGCGGGTCGGGCAGGCGGTCCGGCGAGGCGCCGTCGAGCGCGATCACGGCCTCCCACGGCACGGACTGCCGGGTGAGGCTGGCGTGCATGGCGGTCAGGTAGTCGAGCCTGTCTTCGCGCAGGCGGCTGGCGATGACGACGGTGATCAGGGGCGGGGTGTGCGGGGGCAGGGAAGGCTCCGGGAAGACGAGAGTGAACTAGCGGCGCGTGGCGGGACGCGGGGGGTGGGCCTTCGCGGGGGATGCGGCGGGAGCGCCCGGGGGCGGCGTGCTGCGCGATGCCCGGGTAACCGGTGCGGGGTCGAGGGAGGACCAGGCCGCAGGGTGGTCGTTGAAGGCGGTCCGCGGGTCGATGGCCCAGTCCACGACCGGGCCGATGTCCTCGTGGAGGAGGCTGATCACCTCGATGCCCTCCTTGTGCAGGATGTACCCCCACTGCATGTCCTGTTCGTCGGCGGTCTCGTCGGTGACCGACATGCGCACCGGCGGGGAGCCGTCCGGGGTGATCAGGGGGTCGAGGTTACGGCTGGGCCACTGCTCGCCGCCGGTCAGCGCGGCCACGAGCGAGGGCGGGGCGCCGTCGAGGAGATCGGTGCCCAGCTCGTCCCAGCCGACGGCGACGTCGTCGATGAGGTGACGGGACATGGCTTCCACGTCGCGTCCGAACTTGTACTGGTAGGCGGCCAGGAGCAGCGGCAGGTGGTGGCTGGGTACGCCGTCGAGCTGGACGTGGATGCCGCTGTATCCCGTGCCGGTGGTGGGGCGGGCGATGAAGGAACGTGTGGACAGGGAGTTCTCCGGATCGAGCAGGGTAGCGGGGACGAGGGCGGCCATCAGGGGCGCGCGGCCCGTCAGGGGTGGTGCGTTTACACGCGGTCCGGTCAGAAGGCGACCGGGGGGCCGGAGGCGTCTGTGCGGGCGCAGGTGTAGCCGATCAGTCGGGACGGTGCGGCCTTCGCGGGGACGGTGGCGGCGTCGTTGCACACGAACGTGTACGTGATGGAGGTGCGGGGCACGTCGTGGAGCCAGGCCCGGTCGTCCTTGCCGGGGTTGATCTGCAGGCCGGAGTGCGCGACGGCGTCGGTCTGGGTGTGCGTGTGGGAGAAGAGGATCAACGCGCCGCCGTCGGTGGTCTTGAGGGCGTAGGCGTTCGTGTAGCGGTTCGCGGCGCCGGCGAAGACGGTGGTGCCCTGGTTCCCGTAGCGGGTGCCGGTCTTGTCGTGAACCTCGATCTGCCGTTTGCTTGCCTTGGTCGGGGCGAAGACCTTCGTCCCGATGTCCGTGCCTCCGATGGCGAAGTTGTCGAGCACGGCTGCGCGCAGCAGGTCGGCGTCCGCTGCCAGCCGCTTGTTGCCGGCGGCGGGAACGGCCGTCGCGTACCCGTCCCGGTCGAGGGCGATGTCCGGCAGCTTCTGGCTGTCCAGGTCGACGACGGAGACCATCTCCCAGCGCTTGTGCTGGGGGCGTTCGGCGAACACTGCCAGACGCGAGGGCGCCTTGCCCTTCTGATCCGAGAGCGCTGCGGCGAACCAGCGGTTCTGCCCCGCTTCCAGGCGCGGGATGTACAGCTCGGCGTTTGCCGAGTCGTAGGACCACGGCTTGTACGGCTTGCGGTCCGCTGCGGGAAGCCCTTCGGTCTCGGTGTAGTCCGAGATGGACATCGCGTACAGCGGGCCGTCCTCGACCGTGTCGAGCAGGCGCCGGTCGCGGTCGGTGTTGGCCTCGTTGTTGATCTTGGAGTAGTGGGAGATCTGGGCGAGGGCCTCCTTCTTCGTCAGTGCCGGCTCGGCGGTCGGGGTGGGGGAGGCGCTGCTGCGGGTATCCCTGGCTGTGGTGTCGGCGTCCGGGCTGCCGGAAGTGGCGCAGGCGGACGCGGTCAGCGCGACGGATGCGGCGGTGAGCAGGAGGGCGGTGCGGCGTGCGGAGGTGTGCAGGGGAATCAGGAGGCTCCGGGAAATAGCGGGTTAGCGGGTACGGGATGCGGTGGCGGATGCCGTCGGCGGGGACGGCGCGGTCACGGCCGGTGCCGCCCGTGTATCGGCGGCGGCACGTAGTTGCTTCGCGGCGCGGGCGAGGCAGGTGCGGCTCTCACCGAGCCGGTCCACGAGACCCGGGTACGTGGAGGCGATCGCCCGGGTGCGGGTAGGACCAGGTGCTTGGTGGGTGAGTTCGGCGAGGAGGCCGAGGTGGTGCACGGCCGAGCCGAGGGCGGCGAGCGCGGCACTGGTGGGCTCGGCCGCTTGGGCGAGCGCGAGCGTGGTGCGGCGGTGGGTGGCCGTGACGCGGGTCGGGTAGCGGGCGGCGGCCCGGTGGCGGAAGGCGCTCTCGCCGACGAGGTAGGTCAGCAGGCTGGCCAGGTGGCGGACTTCGTCGTCCAGGATCTCGCTCAGGGCCGGGTCCGGTTGGATCTGGTCGGGGAGCGGGAGGTGGTCGGCCACGGCGTTGAGCCGGTCGGCCACGTCGTGCAGCAGCATCCGCTGGTCAGGATCGGACAGCGGGAACTCCAGGAGGGGTGGGGGCGTCTACCGCCGTGCTGGGGACGGCGTGCTCGCCGTCGGCTGTATGCCGGGCGCTGCTGTGGGCGGGCGGGTCGGTGGGCCCTCGGAGGCGGACAGATCGGTGCGGGACGCGGTCATGGTTTCCTGAGGCGCCGGGCGGCCTGGCGGTAGCGGGGCAGGAGCCGCCGGGAGACCGTGTGCGCGGCGCGGACTGCCTCGGCGGGGACTGCGATCGCGTGCGGGGCGTTGTCGTCGCCGAAGTAGTCGTGGGTGATGCCGTGCAGGGATAGCGCGCCGACGAGAACCTGCCCGCGGTGCAGCGGGCGGTCGATCACGACGAGCTCGAGGCGGTTGGGGCCGGTGAGGATCGCGGCGCGGGGAACGCGGAATTGCATCCAGGCACTGGCCAAAGACGCGTTGTCCCACAGGTCGTCGAAGAAGTCGAGCTGGCTGTCCGGATCGGCGAAGTCGGTGATGCAGGAAGCCCATTCGCCGGGCAGACGGTGACACAGGCCGTGGGCGAGGGACTCCAGATCGCTGCCGGAGGTGGAGATGCGGACGGCCTCACGCTGTGAACGGCGGTACTCCCGTTGCTGGTTGTCGCGCCACAGGTCTTCGACGCGCTTGCCCGCAGCGGGAGAACCGGCGTCCGCGAAGATGCGGGGCAGGTGGTATTCCACGCCGATGCCTTGTCGGTCGGCATCGGCGAGGAACCGCGTGAGGCGGGCCGGAACGTCGTGGTCGTACCTGTCGTGGATCAGGATGGAGCCGAAGACGCCACGTGGGCGCCAGAAGCCGTGGTCGGTAAGGAGGGTGTGGGCTGCAGCGGGGGCGTCGTTGCTGGTGAGAGCGATGACACCGATCTGGTCGTGATCGCCGAGGCTAATGGCGGGCGTGGGCTTGTCTGCAGGTCCGTCAGTGTCGAGCAACGCCAGGCTCGTGCGAGTGGAGTTGATGTCCGACGATGAGGCTCCGGCCGGTGACCCGCCATCGTCCGGGACGTGGCCGGTGTGGTCGAGCAGTTCGAGGGGCTCGGAGGTACTGCGCAGTTCGAGGTTCTGCTGCTGCGACCGGTGCGGCGTCGACTGTTCAGCGGGTTCTGGCACGGGGACCTCGTGGTGTCGGGAGGGCGGGGGCTACATCGCTTGTCGCCGTGGGCGGGTATTTCTTCGATCTCAGGGCAGCCTCGTGACCTGGCGGTACACGTCGTCGGAGGTCTGCTCGCGGAGGCGGAGTCGTCGACGGAGCGTCGGGGGCGGCGAAGGGGTGTGTGCCGCCGATGAGGGAGGGGCGGCCATCGAGTTCGTCGAGCCAGGTCAGGAGTTTGGGCAGGTTCTTGTCGGGCCCGAACGCGAGGTAGGTGCCGTCGGCGCTGTCGCAGCCGAACCACTCGGCTATCCCCAGCCTGATCCGGGAGTTGACGCGGCCCATGTGCACGCCTTTGCCGCGGGCCTTCGCCTCGCGGGCCAGCCGTTCGGCGACGGGGCCGAGTTTCCACTCGGTCGATCCGGCCAGGAACAGGACGTCGAAGTCGTCCCAGGGCAGCAGCCCGGGTGTATCGCAGCCGTCCTGGGCCGCGTAGGCCGCGGGCACGCCGAGTTCGCGGATGCGGGCCAGCCACGGCAGGGACTCGGTGAGGGTGCCGGCGGCGTCGAACGGCTGGTCCGGGGCGAGCGCCCACAGGCAGCGATCCGGCCCGTACCGTTCAACGGTCCGGTGCAGCCAGGCGAACCATGCTTGGGCTCCGGGCCAGTAGCGGCCCTTGCCGTCGCTGCCGAACTTGGAGTTGTCACAGGCATACAGCGCACCCTCGGGGATCCGACTGCCTTGCGCCGGGGTGGTCATACAGCCGATGCGTCCGGCGCTCATCGCAGCCCGAATCTCAGGCCCCGAGGGAGTGCCGAGATAGCGCACCGTGTACCTCCCCGGAGGCGACGCCGACCGCCGTCCGGGCCACCTGCCTGCCGGGCGGAAGTCCACGACGTGGGGCCTGCGGCTGGTGGACCTCGCCATTTCGGGAAGGCGGCACATTCCTGGTCTTTGAGCCGGGCGAGGGCGCGGCGAGCGTCGGGTGTGCCTGGTTCACCGGGTGCGGCCGGGCACGGCGGTGGTCGCCGTCGGTGGCCCCGGGCTCGGACCCGGCGGGAGACCGGCCCGGGTGGTCCGGCGCGCGGGGGCCAGGGCACGCATGCGGTCGACAGCGGTGTGCAGGTCCTCGCCGAGACTGCGCAGGGTGGCCGCCGCGTCCTGAAGGTCGTAGTGGAGGTCGAATCCGTCGTCCTGCTCGGATTCCTTGGCCTTTTCCGCGGCTGCTTCGAAGAACTCGCCGAGCCGTTCCAGCAGGCCGCTGGTGGGGTCCAGGATCTGGTGCAGCAGGGCGGCGGCGTCCGCAGGTGACTCGGTGGCGTTGAGCCGGTCGGTGAGAGCGAGGAGTGCGTCGCCGTAGACGAAGGTGCGGTCCGCGTTGCCGGAGACGTCCGCGGGCTCGAGGGCGCGGGGCGCCGGCTCGGCTGCGGACACGGGCGTACGGGCGGTGGGCGAGGAGGGAGTTGGCAGCAGTCCGAGCTGATCGAGGCGATGGTCGATCGCCTCGATCAGGGGCTGGGCGCTGCCGCCGTGCCGGGCTTCGGGCCGCTGGGGTGCACCGGGGTCGTCGGAGGGTGCCGAGTCGTAGAGGACCTCGGACAGCGACGGGTCGTCGGGGTGCTCGCGGGTCGCGATCCAGCCCTCCGGACTTCCCGGCGGGCGGTCGGAGGGGGGCTCCTGCGGCGGACCGATGATCAGGCAACTGCCGTCGGGGAGGGATACGCGCACGATGTAGGCGCTGAGGCCGAACTCGATGTCGCACTCCAGCCCGCGCTCTCGCAGTGGCGTGGTGATGTGCGCGTGGCGGCGCCACAGCTCCTGCCACCACGGGGTGTCCACGTTGCGGTGGTCGGGAAGCGGTGCGAGCGCAGCCGCGCGGCGGGCCTCTGGAGTGTTCTCCTGGTCAGCGGCCACGGTTCCTCCTGCGGGAGGCCGGCGCGTGGTGGGAGGGGGGTGTCCGGCGTGCGGGGTCGGCTTCGGGCTTCGGCACGGGAGCGAAATCGAGTTCGTAGTCGTCGTAGGCGGCGATCAGGTCGTGTTCCATTTGGGCTTCGCGTTCGGCGACTTGTGCGATGAGGTCGTCGTGCTCGGCCTGGCACTGCTGGTAGTCGGCCCAGTCGGCGTCGCTGAGGTGGGCGGGGCGGTTCAGAGGGCTCCTTGAAAGGGTGGGGCCGGTCCGGGTCAGCGGTGGCGACCGCGCGGTTTGGGCGGCGGTACCGGGCTCTGGCGGTGGGAGGGCGTGAGGAAGAAGCGGTGGAAGTCGAGGTGGTCGGTGAGTTCCTGGACTGCGTCACCGAGCGCCTGTGCCGCGCGCCGCAGACAGGCACGCGCCGTCGCGTGTTCGACGACCATGCGGTTGTCACGGACGTAGCTGTCGTTCTCGCTGTGCGGCCGGGGCGGTGAGAGCGCGGTCTGTGCGGTCTCGGCGAAGTGCGGTACGGCCTGGCTCGACAGGGTGACCGCCGACGCCAGATGGGCGAGGACGGCGCTGCCAGCACGGTTCGTACTGGAGGTGATCCGGGCGAAGTCCGCGGTCAGCTGGACGACATCACGGGCGAGCGTCTGTGCGCCGGTGACGTGCTGGAGAAGCGCGGTGTAGGACGGCGAGGCCGGGACGCGACCGGTGTCGTCCAGCAGCTCCCACTGCTCGAACGCGCCGGAGAGTTTGCCCCTCACGGCGTTGAGCGCGTCGATGAGGTGGAGCGTGGTGGCGCGCGGGATCAGCTCACGCCGGATATCAGGTTTCATGAGTCTTTTACGGCTTTTTTATGCATTCGGGCGTCGGTGTCGAAGAGTGCCAGCTCGTACGCGTGCAGGAGGTGCTGCACGATGAAAGATCGTCCGGCGACTTTCCACAGGCCACGCCCTCGGTTGAGGTGGGCGATGGCGTCCATTTCGACGGAGGTCAGGCCGAGCAGCGAGGCCGCGGCGTGGAGTTGGTCGGTCTCCTGGCGGTAGATGATGCGGGTGCTGCAGTCGGCGAGGAGGCCCTCGGCCAAGGCCCGGCCTTGTGATCCGGCGTCGCCGGCGGTGAGCAGGTCAGACAGCCGGTGGATCACCATGAGGTTGGCGATGCCGAGGCCGCGGCTGAGCTTCCACTGGGCCTGCATGCGCTGCAGCAGGCCGACGTGCCGCATCAACCGCCACGCCTCGTCGTACACGATCCAGCGCCGGCCGCCGGACGGGTCGGAGAGGGCGGACTCCATCCAGGCACTCGCGCAGGTCATCGCCAGGACGAGGGCGGTGTCGTCGCCGGATCCGCCGAGCCGGGAGAGGTCGATGGTGAGCATCGGTGCGTTCGGGTCGAAGGCGACGGTGGAGGGGGCGTCGAACATGCCGGCCAGGTCACCGTGGACGAGGCGGCGCATGGCGTGGGCCAGGTCGCGGGCGGCGTCGCCGAGTTGGCCCGACATCATCCCGGCGGCCTCGTCGAGCGCACTGGGGTTGTTGAGGGTGGCGGCGACATCGCCGAGCAGCGGGGTGCGGCCAGTGTGGACGGCGCGGGTGACGACGGCGTCCAGGGCGACGTCCAGGGCGGTGTGCTCCATGGGCATCAGGTCCCGGCCCAGGACCGTCCGGGCCAGGGAGCCGAGCAGGAGCAGGCGCCGTTTGCGGATCTCGCCGACCCAGTCGTCCTCGGAGACGCTGTGCGGGCGCGGGGCCGCGTCCAAGGGGTTCAGCCGTCCGGGCAGTCCGGGGCCGAGAGCGACGGACCGGCCACCGAGGGCTTGTGCCACCGGCGTCCATTCGCCCTTCGGGTCGCACGGGACGTAGACGCGGTATCCGAAGGCCACCGAACGCAGCGCGAAGGACTTGGCGAGCGCGCTCTTGCCCTGGCCGATGACCCCGGCGAGCAAGAGGTTCGGGTTGGTGAATCCCTCGACCTTGCCGTACAGAGCGAACGGATCGAAGACGAAGCTGGCCTCGGCGTGGACATCGCGCCCGATGTAGATGCCCTCGGCGCCGAGTCCGCCTTCGGCCAAGAAGGGATA
Source organism: Streptomyces sp. ActVer (assembly GCF_027270795.1). Taxonomy (NCBI): domain Bacteria; kingdom Bacillati; phylum Actinomycetota; class Actinomycetes; order Kitasatosporales; family Streptomycetaceae; genus Streptomyces; species Streptomyces sp. ActVer. The sequence goes on along the minus strand of NZ_JAPWHT010000034.1, from coordinate 20,745 downwards.
GGCACCGGCCGCGACCGCGGTGGTCATGCGGTGGGCGGGCAGCTTCAGCCGGTTGTGACGCGCGGAGGCGGGTCCGGGACGTCCGTTCGCCGGGTAGAGCGCGGTGGGCATCTCGTGGGCGGCGGACGTGCTCTCACTCTGGTGGGCACTGGCTTGCGCGCGGGCCTTGGCGGTGGCCTCGGCGAGCTGGCGACGGGCGGCCTTGCGGCTGGCGCGATCGGTGCCGTGGGGGGTGAAGAGCGGGCTGGCGGAGGCGCGGCGCGCGCGGCGGGCGGGCCGGTGGTTCATCGGTGGCCCTCGTTTCTGCGGGTAGTGCTCATCGCACGCAGGCTGTGGTGTGCGGGCGGAGGTCGGTGGGGGTGGTCTTGCGGCGGATGACATGCCCGGCGGCGAGGTGGCGCTGGCAGATCGTGAGCACGGGCGGTCCCTCAGGAAGCCGCTCCGGATGGCATGCGCTCGACTCGGCTTCTGCTGCTGCGCTGTTGGGCAGCAGGTGGAAGGCGGAGTGGACCTCGCTGGTGGCCTGCCAGAGGCGGGTGTGCGCGGTGGCGAGGTGGCGGCCGGCGGCGGGGTGCGCAGGCCGGGTGTTTTCGGCGAGGCGGTCCATGAGCTGGTGCAGGGCGGTGAGGTGGGCGTGCAGCACGTCAACGTGCACGCGGTCCGCTGGCCGGGGCGGGTTCGCGTCCGACGGTGCCAGGGCCCGGGTGTGGTGGCGGACGCCGGCGCTTGCGGCGCGGAGGTAGGGGTGCGCGTCGTCCGGACGCGTGGGCGAGGTCAAAGGTGGTGGTCCTTCCTGCCGGCAGGCAGGGGCGGTGACGGATGTTCGAAGAGCGGCGGGCGCCACGGCGCTGACCGGCGGGGACGGGCCCGGCTCACAGGGCGGTCCGGGCGAGTGGGAGCGCGGTGAGGGCGAAGGCGTCCGGCTGCTGGTAGTTGAGCCGTCGCAGATCGACCCCGGAGGTGACGGCGTGGGTCTCGATCTGTGCGCAGGCGGCGTCCAGGAGGGCGTCGGTCTCGGCGGTGACGGTGACCAGGCCGGTCAGGGCCACGTCGGCATGTCCGGCGATGAGCTGGCGCTCACGCTGCTTGACGTCGGCGTACTCGACGGAGTCTTCCTCGCTGTCGACCTGCCCCCGGCGGGCCCTCTCGTTGGCGTCGGCGATGATCGCCGCCTTCTTCCGCTGGACGTCTCGCAGCGCGGACTCGAGTCCCTGCGGCACGTATATAAGGGAGAGGCTGCGCCGCACGCCGGCCGTGAACATGATCCCGTGCAGGAACCCGGCCCCCATCTCCGTCCTCGGCCAGTTCTCCACCCAGTACGTTGCGTGCCGTGCGCTGTCGGTGGCGAGCCGGTCGTACTCCTCGAACTGGACGACGGGCCCGGCGGCTGCGGGGTCGGCCTCGGCGCGGCCGGTCTCGGACCACTGCTGGAGGGCGGCGAGCGCCTTTGGGTCGTAGGCGGTGCGGATGACGGCGGCGATCTCCCTCGCGGTCAGCCATCCGGTGACCTGGAGTCCGGCGTTGCGCGCGGCCTGGGCGATGGATGCGCTGGTCTGCTCCATGACGGTGAACGCGCCGGGCAGCCCTCCGCCGGCCTGGTTGATCAGGCGCCGGGCGGCCTTGAGGTCGAGGGAGATGGCGAGGTAGGTCTCGTGCGGGGCGGCGGCAGGGCCGGCCGAGGAGACCAGCTCGGAGTAGATCTGTCCGGCGACGGGAGTCTGGGGCTGCCCGTTGTGGGTCCAGTGGCGGGTGAGGGTGTCGCCCGAGTCGGGGACGGTGCGTTCCAGCACCTGCACAGTGGCGACGTGCCCGGTGCGGGCGATACCCGCGAGCGCGCGTCCCCAACTGCTCACGTTGTGGTTCTGGGTGGCGGGGTCGAGGAGGGCGAAGGCGCGGCTGGTGACGCGGGCGATGGCGGTCAGGGTCTGCTGTTGCGGGTCGTGCACGGCCGCGGCGCCGTTGACGGAGTCGCCGGGGGTGACCACCTTGAGGGAGGCGGTGGTGCCGGGCAGGTGGAGGATGCCGTCCTGCCGGGGCCGGGTGACGGGCCGGGCGAGCCAGAGGGTCTGGCCGGTGCGGCGGCGGTGTGCGTAGCGGGCGACGATCGGTGCCCAGTCGATGAGGGAGCGGCCGTGCCGGCGGATTGTGACGAGCGCACCGGATGCCGCCCACAGCGGGGCCAGGGCGACGGCGCCGAGCAGTCCGGTGGAGACCACCGTCATCAGCAGGAGCGCCAGTGTGCAGGAGACGAGGATGAGTTGGGGCAGGGAGAGGCCGAGGAGGATGCCGCGGCGGGACCGGTGCGGGAACTTCACCGTGACCGGGGCGACGGAGAGATCAGTCAAAGGGGCGGGTCCTGGAGACGCGGGGGAACCCGGGGGCGGGAGGTGCAGCGCACGTCCCGCCCCCGGTGGACGGGCAGGGGATCAGAGGCCGGTCGGCGGCGGAGAGGGTGAGGCCGACCCGCTGGACGTGGCGTTCTGTGAGCCGGAGGGCGGAGGTGCGCCCTGCGGCGGTGCGGTGGTGGTCGGCGGCGCGGACTGCCATCCGCTGCCCTGGCCGGAGGCGGCGTTCGCTCCGGGCCCGCCCGGCCCTGGGCTGCCGCCCACTTGGCCGCTGGTGTCGTCGGACACGCTCGTCGGCGCGGGCTGGACGGCTTTCTCCAGACCGGACTTGACCGCGTCGCCACCGGGCGAGATGCCCGTACCGCCGTCCTGCGAACCTTCCTTGCCTCCTCCGCTGCCGGTCGGGTTGGCGGCGACGTCGCCGGGGAACCCGCCACCGCCAGCGGCGTCGGGCCCCTGCGGTGCGGCGCCTGCTCCGGCTGCAGCGCCACCGGTTCCGGCGGTGGCCGCAGCCGCGGCGGCCTTGCGGGCGGCGTTCTCGGCATGCGCCTTGGCGATCTGCGCTCCGGCGCCACCGGCACGGTGGATGGACTCGCCGTCGGTCCCGTCGGCCGCCCAGTGCACGAACTTGAAGACGGCGTAGGGGCACAGCAGCACCAGGATCATGATCACGATGCCGGACATGACGTCGGCTAGAGCGGCGATGCCGTCCGTGGCCTCGGTTTTGCCCATGGCGGCGATACCGAGGACGAAGATCACGGTCATCAGGAGCTTGGAGACGACGAGGGTGGCGGTGGCCTCGATCCAGCCCTTGCGCCAGCGCCGCGCGACCTCCCACCCGCCGCCGGCGGACGCGAAGACAGCCAGCGTGACCATGACGAGGATGCCGACCTTGCGGACCATCATCACGCACCAGTAGAGGAAGGCACCGACGGCGGCACCAAGGCCGGCGACAACCGCAACGAGCCAGCCCATCCCGGACAGGCTCGCGATCTGGTTGACCTTCACGATGCGTCGCACGGCCGACTCGATGTTCAGGTGGGCGGTCTTGAACAGGCCGTCGCTGACGGCATCGACCACTTCGACGGCGACCGTGGTGAAGGCGATGGCGCAGAAGGCGAACAGGACGCCGCTCATGGTGCCGGTGAACGCTTGTGCCAGGGCTTGTCCGTCGCGTCGGATGGCGGCCCGGACCAGTTGTGCGCAGAATGTGGCGACCAGCAGGACCAGGCCCAGAGGCAGCAGCATCTCGTAGTTGTCGACGAACCACGACGCGTTGAGGTCGACCTTCGTGGTGGTGTTGACGGCCTCGGCGGCCAGATCGGCTGCGGCGGCGGCCAGTTCACCGGCGGACTTCGCCATCCAGTCACCGATGGCCTTGCCGGGGTCCGAGGCGAAATCGACTGCGTCGCCGACGGCGCACAGCTTGTCTGCCAGGGGGAAATCACAGAAACCCACGAGGAGTTACTCCTCCTTTCTTGTCTCAGGCGCGGGTCACTGCGTGACGCTCGGGGCGATGGCGGCCAGGGTGCAGTCGTGATTCGGGCGGCACTGGACGGCGAGGGTCACGGCCCGTTCCTCGGCTCCGCCGCCGCCCTTTTTCCAGGCGATCTGCTGCGTGCCGTTGACGGTGACGACGTAGATGTACGCCTCGGTGATCGCGGACGGGTCGTCGGCCAGCGCCTGCTTGAACGCGGAGGGGTAGTGGCCCTCGGTGACGCTGGCGGTGGCGTGCTGGTCCTGGTCGGCCATCCGCGACCACAGCACCGGATCGGGCACTTGGCCAGAGACCGAGGCCCAGTCGGTGTACGTGGTCTCCGTGGTCATCCAGGCGCGCATGCCGGCGAGTTGTTGGTCGCGGCTGGTGTCGCGGGTGTCGTAGGACCACAGCATCCGGGCCGCCGCCTTGGCGTAGGCGACCGGTTCGGCGATCTGCGGAGGCTGGGACACCGACCCGGATCCGGAGGAAGGCTTGGGGGCGGCCTCGGAGGACGGGCTGCCACTCGGGGTAGGCGCGGCGGTGCCCGGGGCCTGGTGGCCGTTGCCGCCGCCGGTCAGCAGGGCGACGATCCCGGCGACGGCGAGCAGGACTGCGACGGCGGAGGCGACGATCGCGATGCGCCGGTTGGCCGACCAGCCACTGCCATACGACGACAGGGAGGGGAGTCGTTTCTTCATCAGTGCACCTGCGACCCGAGGGTCGAGAAGAACGCGACGATGCCGTTCGCGGCGCCCAGGCCCAGGGCGGCGCCCGCGGCCACGACCGCGCCCTTCTTCCCGTTGGCCTCGGCCTGGTGACCGCCCGTGTGGTGTCCCCAAGCCCACACGCCGAGCGACACAGCGAGGGCGCCGACGACGGCGATGATGCCGAACAGGTTGATCGAGTTGACGACGTTCTTCAGCACGCTCAGGCCGGGCAGGCCACCGCCCGACGGCGTGATGCCGGGATCGTAGGCCAGGTACTGCACGGTTTCGAGTAGGGGCAAGGAAGCTCCTTGGGCGCGCCGAAATTTGGCGCGCGGGAATCACAGAAGGAAAGGGAGGAACGAGGCAGCGCCTCGTAGAAAGGGAGGGCAGACACCGTGGAGGCACGGGCTGGCCGGGCGGCGTCCGCGAAGAGACGGCATCGCTCGCACGAGGACGCAGCAGGTGCCGCGCCGAGGCTGCGGACCGAGCCGGTGCTCCCGGCGAAGGCGCCGGCTCAGGGGACGAACCGGCAGTGGAAGACCCCTACTTCGGGATCGGCGGCTTCGGAGCGGGGTTGGTCTTGTACGGGTTCGCGCAGTTGTAGATCATGTAACCGCGGCCGATTTTCTTGCCGTCCGACTTCCGGGTGACGGTGCCGCGCGTGTACCAGGTCTTCTCGGCCTTCTTGTAGACCCACTGGTCGTAGACGACCTTGTCGTGCCTGTAGCCGATGCCCAAGACCGTGGACGTCTTCGACGGTGCCTTGCGCACCTTGACCGCACTGCAGCTGATGGTGGTGGTGCCGGTGTCGTACGCCTGTGCTGCGGTGGCGGTGGCGAGGCCGCCGGCGGCGACGGCCAGGCCCACAGAGGCTGCCGCGAGGGCACGCTGGGCGCGGTGGCGGGTTATCAAGAAGATGCTCCGTACTGTTGGGGGAATCTCGGTCAGAGATGGTGCGCCGGGGCCCCTTGCGCCCCGGCCGATGTCACAGGACGCGGCGGACGGCGAGAATCGTCCAGTCCTCGATCGGAGTGATCCGGACCGGCTTGGTGGTGCGCGGCGCCTCGATCACGAGGCCCTCGCCCATGTACATGCCGACGTGCTCAGGGCGGGCGGCACTGCCGCGGCTGAAGATCAGGTCGCCGGGCTTGAGTTGAGCTGGCGAGACCGCCTTGCCCTCGTTGACCTGCGTATACGTGGTGCGGGTGAGCGTGACGCCTGCATGTGCGTACGCCTGCTGCATGAGGCTGGAGCAGTCGCAGCGGCCCATGGGGTCGGGGCCGTGAGCGTTGGTGCAGGTGCCGCCCCACTGGTAGAGCGTGCCGAGCTGGTGCATAGCCCACTCGATGGCCTTGCGTGCCTTCGGATCGGCGTCCTTCGGGATCGCGTAGCCCTTCGGGACGCTTCCCTCGGGGATACGGCCGAAGCCGGAACCGTCCTGGCCCGGAGCACAGCCGCTCGTGCCGGTCGATGCTTGCTCGCCCTGGTCTGCGTCCTTGTTGTCCGCGTCGGTGCCGCCGCCTGGGAAGGTCTTGGCGATGGCATCCTGCAGCGCGGTGGCCAGGCTCTCCCACTGCGCATACGCGTCGGGGTAGGCGGATCTCTGCACGGCTTGGGCGGCCTGGGCGACGGTCATCTGCTGCCAGCCGCTCACCTTGAGCAAGTGCTTGTAGAACTGCTCGGAGGCGTAGACCGGATCGCGGATCTGCTGGGCACTGCCCCAGCCCTGGGAGGGACGCTGCTGGAACAGGCCGAGCGAGTCCCGGTCCCCGTAGTTGAGGTTGCGCAGCCGGCTCTCCTGCATCGCGGTGGCGAGCGCGATGATCTGTCCCTTCCTGGGGACGTCGAGCGAGAGGCCAGCGGCCACGATCGTCGCCGCGTTGGGGACTTGTTCGGCGGGCAGGTCCAGGCCCTCGACGTGGACGTTCTTGCCGGACGCGCCGTCGAGAATCTTGGTGACCTGCTCGGCGACCTCGTCGGTGTCGATGTCGGTGAGGCAGCTGCTGAAGGAGCTGCTGCTCTGCACGGCGTCGGCGGAGGAGGCCAGCATCATGCCGGTGCCGGCGATCAGGATCGGGGAGAGGAAGACGACGCCGATGCCGGCGGCGAGCGCCTTCAACCGGAGCGGATCGCTCGCCGGTCAGGGCTTTCGGGCGTGGGTGGGTGGCGAGACGTCATGAGCGTGTCCTTCGGGGTGCAGTGTCCGGCCGTGCCGCGTGCGCGAGGCGTGATGGGAAGGGCGCGGCGGCCGGGGTGGGCGATCAAGGCGGGCCGGTGTGGGCGAGTTGCCGCTCGCTCCGCGTGGCCGGGCCGTGAGCTAGGTGTGCCGGGGCAAGGTGGCACCTCCGTGAGGTGGGGCAGGGGAGTAGCCAGCGGCGGTGTGCGCCGGGCGGTTCAAAAACAGTAGGCCCAGATCGGCGGTTGACCAAAAAGCTGGCGTGAGGTATCGGAATCCGGCACCTCACGCCAGCTTCTTGGTCGTCGGCGTTTTCGCCTCTACAGTTTTTGGACTCCCCCCTCGCCTTCCTCGGTCTGTGGCCCTGGGCTTCTGCATGCCCACTTCCGGCCCGCGAGGATTTCTGTGCGAGGCGGTGAGTTCTCTCCGCGACTCCGCACCCGAATAGGGGTTCCTCTTTGCCTTTTTCCCTGCACCAGGGCGACGCCCTCAGTGTTCTCGCCGGCCTTCCGGACGGCTGCGTCGACTCCGTCATCACCGATCCGCCGTACAACTCGGGCGGTAGGACCGCGAAGGAGCGCACCACCCGCTCCGCGAAGCAGAAGTACACCTCCGCCGACGCCCAGCACACCCTGCCGGACTTCACCGGCGAGAACATGGACCAGCGCAGCTACGGGTTCTGGCTGACGCAGATCATGACCGAAGCCCACCGCCTCACCAAGACCGGCGGGACCGCTCTGCTGTTCACCGACTGGCGTCAACTCCCGATCACGACGGATGCGATCCAGGCGGCAGGATGGCTGTGGCGCGGGGTACTGGCCTGGCACAAGCCGCAGGCCAGGCCCCAGAAGGGCCGGTTCACCCAGAACTGTGAATTCATCGTCTGGGCCAGCAAGGGGGCGATCGACGGCTCCCGGAACCCCGTCTATCTGCCCGGCATGTACTCGGCCTCGCAGCCCTCGGGGGCGAAGCGTCAGCACATCACGCAGAAGCCCGTCGAGGTGATGCGCGAGCTGGTCAAGATCAGTCCTGAGGGCGGTACGGTGCTCGACTTCTGTGCCGGCTCCGGCTCCACGGGGGTGGCCGCTCTGCTGGAAGGCAGGGACTTCATCGGCGTGGAGAAGACCGAGCACTACGCGGCGATCGCGGCTGACCGGCTCACCGAGACGATCCGCGAGACCCTCACGCAAGACGACGTGGTTCTCACCGCCTGAGCCGTGAGCGCGCTTCCCGTCAAGGCGACTGACGCCCTAGTCGGCAATCCGGCGAAAGTGGACTTGTCACCCGTCGGCGGTCCGAGCATTGCCGCTTCCGTCTTCCTTACATTCCGCGTCTCGTAGGAGGCCCAACTTCTTCATGCCCGAACCCATAAAACCCCCTGACGATGGGGAGTTGGAGCCGGTACGCATTCCCGACCCACAGCTGGAAGGAATCGAGGCGAGCGTCCGACGGCTCATGGAGCAGTCGGCGCAACAGGCGCAGCAACTCGACCACCTCGCGTCCGTCCCTGAGCCGAGCGGATCGCCGTTCGCCGCGTTCGGCATGCCGGGGCTCGGCGGGCCGCCTGCCGCCGCTCCGCCGGAGCCCCGCCCGATCCTGGAACTCGACGGGGAGGAACGCGAAGACGAACTCGACGCCTTGTCGGACTGGATCGACGACTTCTTCCTCCCGGTGTACGGGGCGGAGGTCACCACCGCAGCGCCCTGGTGCCTGCAGTGGCAGGAGCACGACGACGTCGTGGCCTGGCTCCACGCCCTGTGGCTCGCCTACCAGCAGCACAAGGACCCCGAAGCCGGATTGAGCGGCCTGTTCGTGTGGCACCGGGACTTCCTCACCCACGCCCTTGCGGCCGTGCGCGCACCGGGCGGGTCGCTGTCGGCCTGCATGACCTCTCCCGACCGGCCCGCGCACCGTCTTCTGCCCGGCCCGCCGCCGTCCGCGCGCACGCAGACGGCGGCCACGGCCGAAGCCGACGGGCCTGCAGAGCCGACGTCATGACCGCGGGACAGGGACAGCCCGCCTTCGGACTGAGCTTCGACCCCCGCGCGCTGACCGATCTCCTCCAGGCCCCCAGCGATATCCGCGACCTCGCCCTCGCCTACCTGCAGGAAGTCGTGAACGCGCAGCGCTTCGGACTGCGCCTCGACGGTGACCTGGAGGGCTACCGAAAGTTGTTCGTGGACTCGCGCAAGGACTGGCGCGTCGTCTACGGCGTCCGCCCGGCCCCCGCGGAGTCCGCGCACCCCAAGGAGATCCACGTCGTCGCCATCCGGCCGCGTGCGGGCAACGACGTCTACGACGAGGTCGGCCGCCGCCTGGGGATGACCCGCCGGCCGCTGAGCGCCCGCACCCACGCGGCCCGCTCCCGCTCCCCGCAGCTGACCACCCGCACTCCCGCGCCCCGGCCCGGTCCACCGCCCACCGCAACGCCGGGTCTGCCCCGTCCCGCACACAACCCCGCGCACCACCACACCCGCTGAACGCACGGAACCTCGCCTATGCCCCCTGAACCCGCGCCGACACCAGCCCGGCGTGCGGTCTCCCCGCTCGACCACCGCCTCGAAGCCGCCACCGGCCACGACATCGACACCCTGTGGGCCTACCGCGACCGCGGCATCCTCCACGAGCCACACGCCCACCTGGTCGACCGACACCGCGAGCTGGCCAAGACCCAGACCGGCGTCACCTTCTACCTCCGCCTCCTGAACCGCCTTTCCAGCGGCGAGTTCGACATCAACGACGCCCTGTTCACGCGCATCCACCGCACCGTGGACCAGCTGGAGGAGGCCGCCGCCGCGCGGAACGCCGCCGCCGGGAAGGTACTCGCCGCCCTGGAGCCCATCGAGGCCGCCGCAGAGGCCCCGGCGCCCGGCGCGCAGCAGCTCTCGACGGACGACCAGGCCGCGCTGCTCGCCATCGCCGGCGGCGCCAAGCTCCACGAACACCTGCTGACCGGCCGGATGTCCGTCACAGCCGCCTCCGGTACCCGCATCCCACACGCCAAGCTGCAGCGACTGGAGGACGCCGGCCTGGTCGTGAGGGATACCGACCACCCCGTGCACGCCGGCCAGCCGGTCGCACTCACCGACGCCGGACGCGCCGCGCTGTTCGCCGTCCGTCGGACCCCCACGACACGGGCACCCACGCTCCCGGCTCGCCCCGGCACGTCGCCGTCCACGCCAGTGCAGCGGCGCTGAACTCCACCGAAAGGTCCTTGTTGCCACCTACCGAACCGGCGCCAGCCCGGAAGCCCATCCCCCAAGTCGACTTCGAGCTGGACGACTTCGATGCCGACGAGGAGATGTACCTCGACTTCTACCGCCAGGTCGCCGTCCACGAGGACATGCTCGTCCCCCTCGCCGCACACCACACTCCCAACGGCGCGCAAAGCTACTACGTCCTCTTCGACCGCACCGCCACCTGGGGACACCCTGGTATGCCGCAGCTGCTCGCCGTGCATCTGCAACGGGACCGAGAGAAGCGGACGTTCACCTTCGAGCAGGCCGCCATGCCGCTGCCCGCGATGGCGCAGTCCTGGCTCGTCCACCGCGGCTGCCCGCAGGACGCCATCGGCCTCGACCCCGAGGTGGGTCCACCGCCGGCAGACGAGGCGACCAGTGCGCTGGAGCGACGCCTCGCGCACGATGGCGACCACTACGCCATGGGCTACTCCTACACCCGCGACGACCCGGACGACATGGTCACCGTCGTGGCACTGCGCGCCCTGGACGAGCGAGCCCCCAGCCCGTTCCGCGTCGTGGTCGAGGAGGTCGACACCGACGCGTGGACGCACACCCTGCGCGAGGGCGGCTTCGACACCGTGGGCGAAGCCCTGCAGTGGTGCGACGACCGGCTTACCGGCGAGGCCGGCCCCCTGCCGCCGGTCCGCCCGGCAGCCGCAGCCAGCCGCCCGGCCGTCCTGCCGAAGGCCCCTGCTCCACGCCCGCCCGGCCGCTCGCGCTGAGCGCCAAAGCCGACGCTGGCGGCGCAACATAGCCGACGATCGCCGGTTAGCCAAACCGGCGATTCTCCGGACTCTTATACAGCCGCCGGGACAACTCCCGCGGCGCCATTCCACGCAATCCCTATGCCTTCACGGAGGTTTCTTCCGCATGCGCTCCACACGAATTGCCATATCCGTGGCGATGCTCGGCACGCTCGCCCTGCCGGTGCTCTGCGCCACCACCGCCAGTGCGGCACCCGCCGCGGTAACTGCGGCCCCCGCGAGCAGCTGTTCGTCCCTGCCTCCGCTGCCGTACAAGGTCCACGCGTCGGCTGTGACCATCCGGTCCAAGGCCACCACGAAGTCCACCGCGCTCGGCGTGCTTTACAAGAGCCACAAGTTCACCGTGCACAAGAAGAGCGGCAACTGGCTCTACATCACGGACAGGTCGACCGGCGTCAAGGGCTGGGTGTCCGGAACCTACGTCTACCGCGATACCCGTATGTGCCTGGACTGACAGGTATTCAGCAGGTGCCCGTAAGCGGCTGAGCCGCCGGGTACGGCCGCCCCCTCGCATTCCCCCCCCAGGCACCGGTCTTTCTAGAAAAGGAGTTTCTCTTTTGTCCGACGGCATATCCGATGAGGCTGAGGATGTCGTGGGCGTGCTCACCGAACGGATCGAAGCGCGCTTCGCCATGGACATGGACCAGTTGAAGGCCGCGGTCGCCGCCGCGCCGAGCGTGAACCCTGACGCCGCCGACGTCGTCAAGTGGCACGGCCTTCTCATCGAGGCCCAGTCCCTGCTCGAGCGCGCGGAGGACGACCTCCTCGCCGCGCTGGAAACCCAGCCCAGCGAGGTCGACGACCCGACGATGGGCCTTGCCCACAGCGTGAACGCGGCTGTCACCGCACGCGACGGCCGGGCCCTGGTCGTGCGGTGGCTCCTCGACCCGGACGCTCCGGGCAAGAAGGACCTCGCCGCCGAACGGCTCGCCCGCCTTCGCCCCCGAACCGGGCCCGCGGTGCAGACCAGCGCTCCCCACCGACCCGCGGGTACACCCGTGCCGGCGTCGGCGGGGCGGACAGGAAGGCCCGTCCGTTGAGGAGGGTCAAGTCCAGCACGATGGACGGCGACCTGCAGAAAGTCTTCGGGAGCCCCGTTTCGAAGCTGTACGAGGCGGCAGTGGGCCACGATGCCTCTCCCGCCCTCGCCCGTGCCCTGGAACTGCGTTCCTTTCTGGCTCTGACCGAGGAGCAGGTCGCCCGCGTCCGCGACCGCGTGTGCGCGGACATGGATCCGGACCGCGACATGGGCGAGCTGTCGGCCGACAAGCTCCGCTTCGACGCGCAGTGGCTGGAGGCGGCGCTGGACGCCCGCGACGGCTACCGCGCCGCCCTCGGCGAGCTGCTGCGCACCATGCCTCCACCCGACCAGCGGGCCCGTCCCATCCGAACGGCACAACTCAGGGTCACCGCAGCCCTACCCCCGTCCGCCGCCCCGGCACCTCAGCGTGCCAGGGCGGCCCGGGCCCGCCGACCGTGAAAGCCCCCGCTTGTCTCACCTCACGTCCACCGAGATAGCCGGACGGATCGAGGACCTCTACGGCGCGCCGCTCGCCGACCTCGAAGCCCACGCCCAGGACCAGCCGCCCGGCATGCTCTCCGCCCTGCTCGGCATGCACCACGACCTCGCCCTCGCCGAGCGGAGCATCGACTTCCACCGCGACCACCTCGCCCAGCTCATCCACCCCGAGCGGCAGATCGGCCGACACGAGGTCTCCCATCTCCTCGACGGCTCCCGCCGGCTCGCTGAAGCCGTCGCAGTCCGCGACGTCCAGGCCAAGTCGGTCGCCGCCGTTCTGCAGAGCCTGGCCCGCGTCCCGGACCCAGCCCGGACCCCGCCGACTCCCTCGCTACCCGTTCCGGCTCCGCCACTTCCGGCCCAGAGCACCGCGCACAGCCGCTGATCCGCTGGCGATTTCCCTTTACTCACCCAGGAGTACCTCCCCTTGGCCATCACCGCTCTGCCTCCCGACACCGATGCCGACATCGCCCGGGTCACCGAGGCCCTCGCTATGATCACCCCGCGCTGGAACGTGAGGATCCTGCTGGCACTCTCCGGCCCGCCACAGCGTTATAGCGAGCTGGCGGCCAAGGTGTCCTGGCTGCAGAACGGCCAGCTCCATCCCAAGCTCAAGTCGCTGTGCGACGCCGGGCTCGTCGAGCGCACCGAACACACCGCACGGCATGTGACCTACGGCCACACCGAGCGTGGGGCCGCCCTGCTGCCGGTCCTGCCGGTGATCGTCACCTGGGCCGAGGAGCATCTGGAGAAGGCGGACCGCCCGCTGCCCGCGATCGAGCAGATCGAGGACAGCCTCACCCTGCTCACCCGGCGGCACGCCGCCGCCATCCTGTGGGTGCTGAAGTCCCGCCAGGAGGTCAGCGGGCGGGCCCTGGCCCGGATCGTGATGCCCAGCAGCGACTGGACCAACGTGTACCCGCCGCTGCGACAGCTCGTCGCCGACGGCCTGGTCGACACCGAGGGCCTCGGCCTGCCCTACCGGCTGTCCGCGGCGGGCGACGGTCTGAGCCCCGTTCTCGGCGCCCTGTCCGCTTGGTGTGCCGGACAGCCCCTCAACCAGGCGGCCCAGCACCCGGTCTGGGGGCATCCGCAGGCGAAGCTCGCGCCGAGGCCGTGGGTCAGCAGCCAGTCCCGGCCGGCCCCCGTAACCCTCCCGCAGGCCCGGACGGGTGAGTCCTCTCCGGCGTGGCACAACCGCGATCTCTTCTCCCATGCCACGGCCGCCCGGCCGAAGGCAGCCATCCCGGCGGGAGGTCCGCGCCGATGACTACCTTTTTCACCTCTGCCGAAGTACGCAACGCGGTCGAGCTGCTGGCTTCGCGTTCCTTGATCCGCCTGGTCACCGAGATCGACGACAACGGGGCGATACCGCCGCGACGGCTGGCCGGTACCCTCCCCGACCTCTCCTCGCACCAACTGCGCCGCGCTGCCGAAGCGGCCCGCGCCCACGGTCTCGTCCGGACCGCGTCCGGCGCCGGCCTGGAACTCACCGAGTCGGGTTCGGAGTTGGCCGACCTGTACGACGCGGCTGCGCGCTGGGCTCGACGCCATGCCTACCCGGCACCGGTTTGCGAGTTCAGCAGTCGCGTCCGCCACGTCCTCGACCTCCTGGCGCCCTCGCTCGCGACCGAGCGCGCCGACGGCCTGCCGCAGCGGGCCGCCGCCGCGCGGCTGCCCAGCGACGAGGCCGAAGCGGACCTTGTCCGTCCCCGCACCCTCCTGATCCAGTGGCTGACCGGCAACCCCCAGATCACCCAGGTGTCCGAGCCCGAGCCGGCCGCGTGAACACAGCGGCTGCACCCCGGAATGCACGTCACACCGCCGGGCTGATGCGCAGCATCTACCTGCCGCGCACGGCGGACGCTCTCGCGTTTGCGATGTCCACCTACGGCATCCCGCTGCTGGTCCTGGCCACCACGCGCTCCGCCGCGCTGACGGGCGCCGCGTTCGTCCTGGAGTGGATCCCGCGGCTGGCGGCGTTCGGGTGGGCCGGATCCATCGTCGACCGGCGCGGGGCGGCAGTCGTCTTCCATCTTGCCTCCCTGGGGCGCGCGCTGGCCCTCGCCGCCGGCGCGGTCTTGCTCCACTGCCACCCGTCCGGCACCGTGGCGACCGCAACGGTGTTGGTGCTGGCGGCTACGACCGGCGTGCTCACCGAGTTCAGTTACATCGCGGCCGAGACCGCGGGCGCCGCCGCCGGCCGACGGGCAAGAAAGCGGGCCCACCGCGTCCAGGCGGCCCTGCTCGGCATCGACCAGACCGCGACCCTGGCCGGCCCCGCCCTCGCCGGAGTGCTCCTGCTCGCCGGTCCGCCGACGATGCTCGCGGTGATCACAGTGCTCTCGCTTCTCGCCGCGCTGCTCGCCCTGCGCACACCCCCCTCCCCCGTTGCCCCGGCCGGCGCGCCGAAGGGACAGTCCAGCGCCGGACTACTCAACGGGTGGCGCACCATCCGCTCTCTTCCGGCGCTTGGCTGGCTGGTGACCGGGCTGACCCTGTCCAACCTGGCCACCGGACTTCTCCAAGCGGCCGGTCCAGTAATCGTTGTCAAGCACTTCGGGCAGTCCACCACGGCCGTCTGGCTATGACGGTGCAAAATGGCCCCACCCTGACGGCTTGAGCCGGCCCCACCTGGCGGGTCGCACGGGTCTCTGTGACGGTTTGAAGGGGCCCCGGGTGTTGGTTTGAAGTGGCCCCGCCTGTACTCCGCCTCGCCCGGCGTCAGCGAGGCTGTGAGCTGGCGTTCTTCTGCTGGCGGGCTGCTGTGTGCGCGAGTCGGTAGGACTGGGTGCCGGTTTCGATGATCGAGCCGTTGAAGGTGAGCCGGTCGACGATCGCGGCGCACAAACGAGGGTCGGTGAAGGTCTTGGTCCAGCCGCTGAAGCCCTCGTTCGAGGCGATGGCCACGCTGTTCTTCTCCTCGCGTTCGCTGAGGACCTGGAAGAGCAACTCAGCTCCGCGTCGGTCGAGTTCGAGATATCCCAGCTCATCGATGCAGAGCAGGTCAACGCGCCCGTATCGGGCGATGGTGCGGGTGAGCTGCTTTTCGTCAGCGGCTTCGACCAGCTCGTTGACGAGCTTGGCCGCCAGCGCATAACGCACCCGGTAGCCGGCCATCGCAGCGGCGGTGCCGAGCCCGATCAACAGGTGGGACTTGCCGGTGCCGGAGTCGCCTATCAGGCAAAGGGGTTCACCTCGGCGGACCCATTCGCAGGTGGCGAGCTGGCTGACCACGGCGGGGCTGATCGAGGGGTTGGCCTGGTAGTCGAAGTCCGACAGCCACTTCTGGCGGGGGAACGCGGCAGCGTGGATGCGTCGCTCCGAGCGGCGTCGGTCGCGGTCCTCGCACTCGGCCATCAGCAGCTCGGCCAGGAAGCCGCGGTAGGAGAGCTGTTCGCGCTCCGCGTGTCGGACGATGTCGGTGAATTGACCACGGATGGTGGGCAGGCGAAGGACGCGACAGGCGGTGTCGATGGCCGCGTCCGAGGCAGTCTCGGTCAGGGAATGGTTCGCGGAGCTCATGACGGATCCCTTCGAGGACGACGAAGTAGCTGGTCGTAGGCGCCGAGCTGGGGCAGCGGACGGGCATCGCCGGGCAGCTGGGCGACGCGACGCATCGTCAGGCTGGTCACCGCCGGCTCTTGCGGAGGCGGCGGCGGTTCGCTGATCTGGGTGTCAGCGGTCACGGTCGGAGCGCGGCCGGCGGCTGCGGCAGCCTTGCGGGCCTCGACCGCGGCCACGTCGGCCAGATGCGAGCCCACCGACAGCGCGGCGGACATGCCCGCGACTACGTCCAGGCGGTGCATGTGCCGGTGCAGCAGCAGGACTTTGACAAGTTCTTTGGTGCCCTCGCTGTCGCCGAGCGCGCCGGTCGCGGCCGACCAGAACGCCTCGTGCGCTGCGGTGAAACTGCCCTCGCGCCGTGCCTGGTCCAGCGCCTGGGACCCGGCGAGTGCGCCGGGCTTACGGAGAAGGATCTCCAGGAAGTGGTCCAGCACGATCGTCTGCGCGCCGCGTCCGGTCAGGCGCGGATGCCGGGCGACCAGCCGACGACCGTGGTAGACCGTCAGCTCGGTGGACCGCAGCACCACGCGCACCTTGTGTCCGATGCAGCGCGCGGGCACGGAGTACTGGGCCATCCGCACTCGGATCATGCCGAAGCGGTCCACCCGGGGCGTGAGAACCAGGCCGGTCTCGAACGCTTCCTCGGGCAGGTTCATCAGCAGCTCGGCCTCGCAGGCGAAGTCCTGGCCGATGGTGCGTATACGCAGACCGATGCGTCGGTCCTCCTCGATCCGCTCAAACGCGGCCAGCTTGGCATTGAGCTCCTCCAACGTGGCGACCTGGGGCACCGGGACCAGGTAGTTCCGGCGGAAGTACCCCACTTGTCCTTCCACCCCTCCTTTTTCGTGGGCTCCGCGCAGTCCCGGCTCGCAGTAGAAGGGGGTGAAGCCGTAGTGCTCGTGGAAGGAGGTCCAGCGTGCGTTCTCGTCCCGCGACCGGCTGTGGAAGATCACCCGCCGCACTGCCGGGGTCAGGTTGTCGTAGCGGACCTGCCCCGCCGGGATCCCGCCGAGCACGTTGAACGCGTGCACGTGACCTTCCAGAAACGCCTCCTGTCCGCTGGAGACGGTGATCCGGTGGACAGCCCTGCCGGAGTAGGCCAGCCGCAGGACGAACAGGAAGCACTTGGTGTCCACGCCGCCCACCCGGACCTGGAGTTCGCCGAAGTCGACCTCGGCATCGAAGCCGGGCCGGTTGTGCCGGATGATGTAGCCCTCCACGGGTGCTCCGGCCTCCTCGGCGATCTGCGGCCGACGGGCCGTCACGTAGTCACGCACCGTGGGATAGGGCACCTGCGCATCGAGTTCCTCCGCGAGCCGGGCGACGATCCGCTTGACGGTGTGTCGCTGCTTGCGTGGAGCCTCCAGATCCGAGCGCAGCCACCCGTCGATGGTGTCCTTGAACGGTTCCAGGCGCGGTGACCTGCGGGTCGGCCGACGGCGGGGTTTCGGTTTCGGAGACGAGAGGGCTTCACGTACCAGCCGACGATGCACTCCGTACTTCCGGGCAAGCGCCCGGATCGAGAGCCCTTCACGCCATGAATCATGACGAATACGAAGAAACAGCTCTTCCTTGCCGATAGACATGCAGAGTCCCCCGAACCTGGTGGAACCCTCAGATCGTCTCTCCGCAAGCCCTCGGCCGGGGCCACTTCAAACCAACACAACCCCCGAACGCTCCCGTGCGACCCGCCAGGTGGGGCCGGCTCAAGCCGTCAGGGTGGGGCCATTTTGCACCGTCATAGCCAGCCGTCGGCCTGGTCTGGTCCGCAGCCGCCGCAGCGACGCTCCTCAGCGTCACGCTCTGCCGGTTCGCGCTCGACCGCCTGGGCCTGTGGCCGGTCGGTGCTGTCTGCGCCGCCCTCGCCTCGCTCGCCTGCCTCGCCGCCGCCCAGGCCCCCGACTACTGGTCCTACCTGGTCCTGGTCGCGGTCCTCATGGCGGCCGACGGCGGCATGACGGTGGTCCTGCGCACTCTGCGCTCCCGCCTGATCCCCGCGGAGAAGTTCGGCAGCACCCTGTCGGCGACCATCCTCGTCCTCCTGCTGCCCTTCCCCGTCGCCGGCGTACTCACCGCGCTCAGCCCGCCCGACGCGCTGGGCCACGTCATCACCGTCTGCGCCGGTCTGCAGGCCCTCGGCCTGTTGTACGCGTTCGCCCGCCTGCGCGCCGATCCCGCCATGTGCACCTGACCCTGTCGCGCTTTTCCCCAGCCTGTGGAGAACCTCATGCCCACCACGATCCTCGGGACGAACCGCGCGAGCGGTCGCACCATCACCGAACAGTTCCACGCCTTCGACGCGCACAATCCCCACGTCTACCGCGCTCTGGAACGCATGGCCGCCCGCCGCCTTGCCGCCGGTGCCACACGGGTCAGCCTCAAGGACCTCTTCGAAGACCTGCGTCGCCAACTCCCGTACGGGGTCGCCGGGCTGAACAACAATTACACCGCCCTCTACGCCCGCCGCCTGATCGACGACCACCCCCACTGGGCCGGCGTGTTCGAGCTGCGCCGACGCCGCGCCGCCTGAAACACCCCCTTTCCCTTCCCGCGTCCTGCCGCCTACCGACTCGGAGAACCCCTTCTTGTCCGCTCGCCCCCTCGTACTCGTCGTCTCCCCGGGCGATGAGGCGGATCGCGGCTACTGCCTTGAGCAGGTCGCCGCCGCGTACGACATCGTCCTGCTGACCGGCACCGAGCCCTCGTGGGAGAAGCCGCACATCGTCGACCACGCCGTCGCCGATCTGAACGACACCACCGCGCTCCTCTCCGCCGGCCGGGCTCTGGCGGAACGACACGACCTTGCCGGCGTCGTCACCTGGGACGAATGGAACCTCGTCCCCACCGCCCGCCTCGCCCGCGCGCTCGGTCTGGCCGCGAACTCCGTCGAGGTGATGAGGGCCTGCCGCAACAAGGCCACCGCCCGCACGTTGTTCGCCCGTCACGGAGTGCCGTCGGCAGCCTCGATGACCGCCCGGACCCTGCAGGAGGCTGAACGGGCGACGAGGACCCTCGGCTTCCCCGCCGTCATCAAGCCCGCCGCAGCGGCTGGCAGCATCGGCGTGATCCGCATCGACCGGCCCGAAGAGCTGCCCGCAGCCTTCGAGTTCGCCTCGGCCGGCGCACGCCGCAGCCGAGAGGACAGTGGCGTCCTGGTCGAGGAGTACCTCGACGGACCGGAGGTCTCCGTCGAATGCGTCACCCACCGCGGCACCACCACCGCCGTCGCCGTGACCCGCAAGCGCCTGGGCCACGCCCCCTACTTCGACGAGACAGGTCACACCGTCGACGCCGCCGATCCGCTCCTTTCAACGGTGGCGCCGACCGCCGCTGCTGCCATCAAGGCCCTGGGAATCACCGATGGCGTGCAGCACGTCGAGATGCGCCTGATCGGCGACCGGCCCCGCCTGATCGAGGTCAACGCACGCCTGGGCGGCGACATGATCGGACACCTCGTCCACCTGGCCACCGGCGTCGACCTCGCCCGTGTCGCCGCCGACATCGCCTGCGGCCATACCCCCGACCTGACGCCCAACCGCCACCAGGGGGCGGCGATCCGCTTCATCTACCCCGCCTACTCCGGCTCCCTCACCGCCCGCCGACTGACGGCACACGTCGGGGGAGTGGAGCGCGTGCGCTTTCAGCGACAGGCCGGCGACCCGCTCGTACTGCCACAGGACGGCGGCGACCTGTACACCGCCCGCATCGGCTTCCTGATCACCACCGGGCCGACCGCCACTATCGCCGAAGCCCGCGCCCAGGAGGCGTACCGCAACCTCGACGTCCAGGTCGCCCCGGTCCCGCCGACGGCCCTTACTACCGGCCAGGGCGCCGCGTGAGACAGACCGCAGTACCCGAGCTGGTGCGCAGCCGCCGCCTGCTGACCGGGTACTTCGCCGGACTGGGTGTGGTGATGGCCGTCTTCGGCGCGCGCATGCCCGCCGTCCAGAACGCCGCCAAGGCGAGTACCGCCGGGCTTGCCCTGGTCCTGCTGGCCGCCGCCCTCGGCATGGTCACCGGACTCCAGGCAGGCGGACGTCTCGCCCGCCCGGCCCGTCTGCCCGCGCTGCTGACCGGCGGTGCTATAGCCCTCGCCGCCTGTCTTGCCGTCCTCGGGCTCTGCTCCAGTCTGGACAGCCTCCTGGCAGCGGCGTTCGCCTTCGGCATCGGGCACGGCGTGCTTGACGTCGCAGCCAATGCCGCCGCGGTCCGGTGCCAGGACGCCCACGGCCGCCCCATCATGGGCCGACTGCACGCGAGTTACAGCCTCGGCGCCCTCCTCGGCGCCGCACTCGCCGCCACCACCGCCCACACCTCACACACCGTTCTGTTCGCCGCAGTGGCAGCTTGCGCCGCTGCTGCGGCAGGCGCGACCACGCGACTCACCCGCACCGTCGCCAGCCCCGCACTCGAGCCCGTCCACCACGGTGCTGCACCGGGCTCACCCGAGCCGAGGAGGTTGTCCCGGCACCGATTGTGGCTGCTCGGCGCGCTTGCCGCCGCCACGCTGCTGGGCGAAGGAGCCGCTGCCGACTGGGCCTCCGTCCACCTGCACGACCTCGGCGCGACAGCCGCGGCCAGCGCCGCGGCGTACGGCCTCTACAGCGCCGCCATGGCCGCAGGCCGTCTCGCCGGAGACCGGCTCACCGCCCGCTTCGGCGCGGAGACCGTCGTGCGCACCGGCGCCGCTTTGGCCGCGCTCGGCCTCGCCACCGGACTGGCCGGCTCCACCACCGCCTCTGCCCTCCTCGGCTGGACGGCCTTCGGCCTGGGCATGTCCGTCACGATCCCCAGCCTGATCACCGCCGCCGGCACTGGCGGACCCCGCGCGGTCGCCACCGTCGCGGTCACCGGCTACGTCGGCCTGCTCGCCGGCCCCGCCCTCATCGGCGCGCTCACCACCGTCACCGCACTGCCGCACGCGCTGCTGCTGCCCGCCCTCCTC
>NZ_JAPWHT010000349.1:0-11102 GCF_027270795.1 Streptomyces sp. ActVer | reverse complement strand
CTACCGCCGCCGCCCGCCGCACCCGCCGCGCCGGTGGCGCCGACAGCCCGGGTGGCCCCCGCAACCGCCTGGTGCTGGCAGTGAAGGCCGCCGCGGCTCACGAACTGCTGCAGAAGCTTCTCGACGCCTACGCGGCCGAGCCCGATGCCGCCGAGATCGAGGTGCTGCCGTGCGGCTTCTGTGAGCAGGAAGAGCTGCTGCGTGACGGCCGCGCCGATGTGGCGCTCATGCACACGCCGTTCAACTCCCTCGCCGGGTTCGACAGCGAGGAACTGCTGGCCGAGGGGCAGATCGCCATCCTGCCCGCCGACCACCCCCTCGCCGCGCACAAGTCACTGACCTCGGCCGACGTCAGCGACATCCCCGGCCTTCCGGCCGCCCGCTGGCCCCGCCACGGCACGTACCCACCCGGCCCGGGCCCCGAGATCCGCGACCAGACGCAGCTGGCCCAGCTGATCGCCCTCGGACGCACCATGGCCGTCTTCCCCGACTCCGCCCGCGCCTGGCTCTGGTCCGAACACACCGCCGTCCCCCTGACCGACGCACCCCCGGTCATCACCCACATCACCTGGCCCGCCCACAGCCGCTCCCTGGCACTGGCCGGCCTGATCCGCACGGCCACGCGGCTCTGACCTGCACGTCCAGATCCGTGCTGCTCTCGCACAGGGCCGTGTCCGATTCGTTCAAGACCGTCGTCCAGCGCCCTCCCTACGGTGGCCCCATGACTCCACGATTCGACCTCATCGGCCTCGTCGTCTCCGACATGGCCGCCTCCCTGACCTTCTACCGCCGTCTGGGACTCGAATTCCCCGAGGGCGCCGAGAAGCAGCCGCACGTCGAGGCGGACCTGCCCGGCGGGCTGCGCTTCGCCCTCGACACGGAGGACACGATCCGCTCCTTCCACCCCGGCTGGCAGCCGCCGACGGGCGAGGGAAGGGTCGGCCTGGCCTTCGCCTGCGACAGCCCCACGGACGTCGACGCCACCTACGAGGAGCTGGTGGCTGCCGGCTACGAGTTCGAGCTCAAGCCCTGGAACGCCGACTGGGGCATGCGCTACGCAGTCGTACGCGACCCGGACGGCAACGGCGTGGACTTGTTCGCACCACTGAGCACGACGCCGTAACGACTGGGCGGGCTGAGCTCGTAGGGCATGGGGTGGCTGGCCTCGTAAGGAACGCGGCGACCAATCGCCCCGTCAGGGGCGCGGGGAACTGAGCGATCAGCCCCCACCGGACCCTCACCCACCCACCACGCCCCACACCCCACAACCTCAACGCCGCAGCAACTCCCCCAACGGCGCCCCCGCCAACTCCCGTACGTCACGCGCCAGATGGGCCTGATCGGCGAAGCCGGCCCGCACGGCGGTGTCCGCCAGAGGCACTCCGTCCCGCGCCAGCACCAACGCCCGCTGCAGGCGCAGAATCCTGGCCAGCGTCTTCGGCCCATAGCCGAAGACGCCCCGCGCCCGCCGGTGCAACTGCCGTTCGCTGAACCCCACCGCGTCCGCGACCGAGGCGACGGAACGTCCCGCGGACAGCCCCGCGACAGCACCCCGCACCCACGGATCGGGCGGATCGACATCGCCCGCCCGCGCCACGGCCAGGGCCTCCAGCGCGACGGCGGGATCGGCCGCCGCGTCCACCCGCTCGGTCAGCCGCCGGACGGCCCTCGCGCTCCACAGATCCGCGAGGTCGACCCGCCGGTCGCGCAGTTCGTGCGCCGGGACGCCGAGACAGGCGGGCGCCGTCCCGGGGAAGAACCGGACGCCCGCGAACCGGGTGCCGCCGGGCGCCTCACTCACGTACGCGCGGGTGTCGGGCCCGGCGACGAAGAGCCGTCCCTCGGTCCACAGCAGGTCCATGCACCCGTCGGGCAGCACCGGCGCCGAGTCGCCCGGCACGGCGGTACGGGTCCACACGACCGCGCCCGGGAGCCTCGACGCCCGCTCCCGGTACGGGTCCGGCGACACGGCCACGTACGGCTCGTCCACGTACGGCTCCGCCACAGGCAAAACGCTACGCCGCCCTCGTCCGGTGTTCCTGCGGGCTGACCCCGTAGATCCGCTTGAAGGCGCTGGACAGTGCGAACGCGCTGCCGTAGCCGACCTGGCGGGCGATCGCCTCCAGGGTGTCCTCGGTGCCGCGCAGCCGGTCGGCGGCGAGGGCGAGGCGCCAGCCGGTCAGGTACGTCATCGGGGGCTCGCCCACGAGTTCGCTGAAGCGGCGGGCGAGTGCGGCCCGTGAGACGCCTGCCTTCGCGGCGAGGGAGGCGACCGTCCAGGGGTGCGCCGGGTCGTCCTGGAGGAGCCGCAGGACCCGGCCCACGGCGGGGTCGGCCAGAGCCTGGTACCAGGCGGGCGCCTCGGCCTCGGGGCGGGAGAACCAGGCCCGCAGCGCGGCGATGACCAGCAGGTCGAGCAACCGGTCGAGGACGACCTCCTGGCCGGGCTCGTCCCGCACGATCTCTTCCATGATCAGCGGGGTGAGCGGGCACTCCCACACGTCGGAGGGGAGGGTCAGGAGCGCCGGCAGCGCGTCCAGCAGTCGGCCGCTGACCTCGCCGTGCATCGGATACGTCCCGATCAGCATCACCATCGAGCCGTCGATCCGCGCGCCCCAGGTGCGGACGCCGAGGTCCATCCGGCCCTTCAGCGAACGGCCGTCCGGGTACGTGCACACCTGGTTCGGCAGGATCACCGCCTGGGGCTCGGTCGCCGGGTCGTCGGCGCAGGTGTAGGGGTCGGGGCCGCGCGCGATGGCGAGGTCACCGGCCCGCAACCGCACCCGCTCCCCCTCCTCGGGCATGATCCAGGCATGCCCGCGCACCATGAGCATGACGGTGAGCGGGGCACGGTCCTCGATGCGCAGGGACCAGGGCGGCTCGAAACACGCTCGGATCATGAAGGCGCCACGCGCGCGTGGACCTTCCAGAAGGCCTGCGAGTGCGTCCATGTCCTCAGGGTAGACGCGCCCTTATGGGAACGAGAGCTTCAGCGATGTTCCCTTTCGGCATGCGGCCGTTGACTGGGCTCATGACGGAAAACACGCGGAACGAGACGGTGTTGGTGACGGGGGCCTCGGGCAGGACGGGGCGTCAGGTGGCGGAGTCCGCGAAGGCCGCCGGGTTCGGTGTACGGGCCGCTTCGCGCAGCAGCGAGGTGCGCTTCGACTGGTACGACTCCTCGACGTGGGCCGAGGCGCTGCGCGGCGCGGACGCGGCGTATCTGGCGTACACGCCGGACATCGGCGCCCCGGGTGCCGCGGAGAACATCGCGGCCCTCGCGCGGCTGGCCCAGGAACTCGGCGTACGCCGTCTGGTGATGCTGTCGGCGCGCGGCGAACGGCAGGCGGAGCCGGCCGAGCGGGCGCTGCGCGAGTCGGGTGCCGGGTGGACGGTCGTGCAGGCCGACTGGTTCTTCCAGAACTTCAGCGAGGGCCTGCTGCTGGAGGGCGTGCAGAGTGGTGAGTTCGTGTTCCCCGCCGGTGAGGTGAAGGTGCCGTTCATCGACACCCGGGACCTCGCGGACGTCGTCGTGAAGGCGCTGACGGACCCCTCGTACGCGGGTCGGACCCTGGAGATCACGGGGGCGCGGCTGCTCTCGTTCCGGGAGGCCATGGCGGAGATCACCGCCGCGGCGGGCCGGGAAATCCGTTACGTGCCGGTGTCGACGAAGGAGTACGGGGCGATCCTGGCCGGGTTCGGGCTGCCGCCCGAGGAGGTCGCGTTCATGGAGGGGGTCTTCGACGGGCTGCTCGACGGCGGCAACGCCCGGTCCACCGGGACCGTCCGGCAGGTTCTGGGGCGCGCGCCGCGCGACTTCACGGACTTCGCGCGGGAGCTCGCGGCGACCGGCGTGTGGAAGGTCTGACAGCCGCCGGCGTACCCCCGAAAGGTTCCGGAGCGCGCCCTGGCGCCCCCGTCGTGGTCACTGCGGCGGAGGCGTCTCGTCGCCGTTCTTGGGGGTGGTCTTCGCATGGGTCCGCAGGCGGGAGGTCACGTCCTCCGGGGGCAGGAAGCGGGACCAGCGCTCCGGGAACTCGGAGGGCATGTCGGGGTCGTCCGGGTCGTCGGCGAGGTGGGCCCTCGCCGCGGCCGCGCGGGGGACGAGGTCGGCGGCCTGATCGGCGCGCAGCCGTTCGTTGACGGCACGCGCGGCGGCGGTGGCCGCGGCCGGCCAGACCCGGTCGATGGCCGCGTTGACGGCGGCGCCGACGAGGACCGCGAAGGCGGAGACGCCGATCCACAGCAGCACGGCGACGGGTGCGGCCAGGGAGCCGTAGATGCTGGGGCCCTCGACCGTGTTGGTCAGGTAGATACGCAGCAGGAAGCTGCCCAGCACCCACATGGCGAGGGCCACCAGGGCGCCCGGCACGTCCTCGACCCAGGGCGAACGCACCGGTACCGACACGTGGTACAGCGTCGTCAGGAAGGCGATGGACAGCACGATGACGACGGGCCAGTACAAACCCTGTACGACGTTCTCCGACCAGGGGACGACGTCCACCACGGCGTCCGGGCCCGCGACGACCAGCGGCAGCACGATGGAGCCGATGAGCAGCGCCGCGAGGAACAGCGCGAAGGCCACGAGGCGGGTCTTGACGATGCCGCGTACGCCGTCGAGGCCGTACATCACGGTGATGGTGTCGATGAAGACGTTCACGGCGCGTGAGCCCGACCACAGGGCGAACAGGAAGCCGAGGGAGATGACGTCGGGGCGGCCGCCCTCCATGACGTCGCGGAGGACGGGCTCGGCGATCTGTGTGACGCCCTTGTCGGTGAGGATCGTGCGGGACGCCTCCAGGAGGTTGGTCTCCACGCTGGCGATGGTGTCGGCGCCGGTCCAGTCGTCCACGTAGACCAGCAGGCCGAGCATGCTGAGCAGCAGCGGCGGCACGGACAGCAGCGTGAAGAACGCCGCCTCCGCCGCGAGTCCGAGGATCCGGTACTCGATGCACGAGTTGACGGTGTCCTTGATCAGCAGCCAGGCAGTCCTGCGCTTGGAGACGTTCCGATAGAGGGCACGGGCCCGATGGAGACGGCCGGACGCGCTCTGAGGGGGTTCACTTGCTGGCTGCACGCCCTAAAGGTATCCGCCGTGCGAGGTTGCACTCGTCCCGCGGTACCACGACCGGGTCCGAGGTGCCCGGCGGCGCGCTTCCGCCCCTCCCGGTTCCGTCATACGAAAGAAAAGCGGCAGCAATCCGACAGAAACCGTAAAGGAAAATCGAACCGGCTTTCTGTCATGACCGCGTTGGCCGAATTACTCACCCTCCAGAAGCGGAACGCGCGACAGCATATACGCCATCCATAAAGTGAGTTCCCCGGTCGCCCGTACGGAGGGGGCGGTTCAGGGGCGAAATCGATGAAGGTCCGAACGGCGATAAAGCGCCATAGGCCGAAACGCCCTTGACCCGTTCATGAGCACACAGAAACAATTCGGATTGCATTCCGCTGGGCACGTGGGGACGGCTCAGTGCACCACGACACGGGGGACTCAGAAAGGCCTGGACCAGGGCCCGACACAGCCGCGTTACCCGTGATCCGCGTGGGAACCACGCGGATCATGCCGTGCTGCTCTGCACCTTTTCACGCGGCCCCTCCAGACACTCGGCGAACTCGGCGAACAATCTCCTCCCGTCTGCCATCTCATTCTCATTGAGCACAATTCTTCCTTCCGGCCCGAGCCTTTCTTCCGGAACAACTCTTTCTTCCGGCACACCGGAATCACATCGGAATCACCCCTGGTTCACCCACGCCTCAGGCATAGCCAATTCGGCTGCCCGATGAAACTGCGGGCGTGATTCCTTCGTATTCCCATCCGGAGTACCAATCACTCCGAACGGTCCACAAGTAGCAGTAATCATCAGCAAGGAGATCAAGTGGTGGTAAATCCGGGTGAGGTCACGACCGCCGCTCCGGCCGGCTCCCTGACCACCCACGCCCCGGCGAACGGCACCGAACACGTCCTCGCGGAGGTGCTCGCCGGCGTCGTACGCGTCGAGCGGGTCCCCGTCGACAGTCACTTCTTCGACGACCTCGGCGCCAACTCCCTGGTGATGGCCCACTTCTGCGCCCGCGTCAGGAAGCACCCCGACCTGCCGTCCGTGTCGATGCGGGACGTCTACGCCCACCCGACGATCCGGGGGCTCGCGGCGGCACTCGCCGAGGTCCCGGACGAGCCGCCGGCGCCCGCGCCCGAACCGGCCGAGCCTCCCCCACCGGGCAGCACCGCACGGTACGTCCTGTGCGGAGCACTCCAGTTCCTGGTCTTCGCGGCGTACTGCCTGCTCTCCGGGCTCGTCACCGCTCAGGGGTACGACTGGGTCTCGGACGGCGAGGGCGTGGTGGACATCTATCTGCGGTCGGCCCTCTTCGGCGGTGCCGCCTTCGTCGGGGTGTGCGCGCTGCCGGTGGTGGCCAAGTGGGTGCTGGTCGGCCGCTGGAAGGAGACCGAGTTCCCCGTCTGGAGCCTGGCCTACCTGCGCTTCTGGACCGTCAAGGCACTGCTGCACGCCAACCCGATGGTCCTGTTCGCCGGCAACCCGCTCTTCGTGCTCTATCTGCGGGCGCTCGGGGCGAAGATCGGCAAGGGCGTCACGATCCTCTCCCGCTCGGTCCCGGTCTGCACCGACCTGTTCACCGTCGGCGCGGGCACCGTGATCCGCAAGGACTCCCACTTCCTCTGCTACCAGGCGCACGCCGGCCGGATCCGCACCGGCCCGGTCACCCTGGGCCGCGACGTCTTCGTCGGCGAGAGGACCGTCCTCGACATCGGCACCTCCATGGGCGACGGCTCCCAAATCGGCCACTCGTCCGCGCTGTACGGCGGCGCGTCGGTGCCGGACGGGCAGCACTGGCACGGGTCCCCCGCCCAGCGCACGGACGTCGACTACGTACGCGTGGCGCCCGCCGACTGCGGCACCGCGCGGCGGGTGGGCTACGGCCTGGCCACCGTGCTGCAGACGCTGTTCCTCTACGTGCCGCTCCTCGTCGGGGGTACGTACATGCTGCTGACGGTGGCGCCCTCGCTGGAGGTACTGCTCGACCGAGAGACGCAGCGCATCACGTCGGTGCGGTTCTACGCCGAGGCCCTCGGTCTGTCGCTCGCGCTGTTCGTGGGCCTCATCCTGATCGGCTTCGCCACCGTGGCCGTACTGCCACGGCTGCTGAACCAGGTCCTCGAACCCGACCGGGTCTATCCGCTCTACGGCTTCCACTACTCGGTGCAGCGTGCCGTCGCACGCCTGACCAACGTCAAGCTCTTCAAGTGGCTGTGCGGGGACAGCTCGTACATCGTCCACTACCTGCGGGCCCTCGGATACGACCTCTCCCACGTCGAACAGACCGGCTCCAACTTCGGTACGGAGGTGGGGCACGAGACGCCGTACCTGGCCACCGTCGGCAGCGGCACGATGGTCGCCGACGGACTGTCGATCATGAACGCCGAGTTCTCCGGCACCTCGTTCCGCGTCTCGCGGACGTCGATCGGGGCGCGCAACTTCCTCGGCAACCACATCGCCTACCCCGCCGGGGGCCGCACGGGCGAGAACTGCCTGCTCGCGACGAAGGTGATGGTCCCGCTCGACGGCGAGATCCGTGAGGGGGTCGGCCTGCTGGGCTCGCCGCCCTTCGAGATCCCGAGGACCGTGGAGCGCGACACCCGCTTCGACCACCTCCGTGAGGGCGACGAGCTGCACCGCCGCCTGGCCGCGAAGAACCGGCACAACCTGCGCACCATGGGCCTGCTCCTGTTCATCCGGTGGTTCGACTGGTTCGCGCTCACGGTCCTCGGCTTCGCCACCTTCGACCTGTACGGGGAGCTCGGCGCCGCGGGCGGTCTGCTGATCGGCGCGTCAATGATCGTCGGCCTCGCGTTCACCACCGGCTACTACGTGCTGGTGGAGCGGCTGATCTGCCGGTTCCGTCCGCTGGAGCCCCGGCTGCACTCCATCTACGACCCGCTGTTCTGGCGCCACGAGCGGCTGTGGAAGGTCCCCGACACACACATCGCCATCTACAACGGCACCCCGTTCAAGAATCTGCTCTGGCGGCTGCTCGGGGTCCGTATCGGCCGCAGGGTCTTCGACGACGGGGCCTACATCACCGAGCGGACGCTCACCGCCATCGGGAGCGACAGCACGCTCGGCGCGCACAGCAAGGTGCAGTCGCACTCGCAGGAGGACGGCACCTTCAAGTCCGACCACATCGAGATCGGCGACGGCGTGACGCTCGGCGTCGGCGCGCTCGTGCACTACGGGGCGTCGATGGGCGACGGCGCCGTACTCGCCGCCGACTCCTTCCTGATGAAGGGCGAGGAAGTACCGGCGGGGGCCCACTGGGGCGGGAACCCGGCGGTCGCTCAGCGGCGCTCCTGACGGCTCCGCGGCACAGACAGGCTCCGCGGCACGGACAAGAAGGACAACAGGGGGAAGCAGGACCATGGAAACGATCCCGAAGTGGACGCTCGACCCGGTGCCCGGCACCGCGGAGTACGAAGTGCCGCTGCCCGAGGGCCTGGTGCGGGAACCCCGCGCCCTCCTGGCCGCACACGCACGGGTCCTCGCCGCACTGTCCGGCGAGCGCGAGGTGACGGTCGGGTACGTGGCGGCGAAGGGCGGGCGGCCGAGGCCGTGCCCGCTGACCGTCGGCACCGGCTCCTGGCGTGACCTGCTGGAACACACCCGCGAGGCCGTGACGGACCTGGCCGCGCAGGGGGCGGGAGACGAACCGGCGGCCTTCGAGACCGTGCTCGATCCGCACGGCGGCCGGGGCCCCGAGGACACCGTGCTGCACGTGGCGTTCGAGGACCACACCCTGCGCCTGCGCTACCGCACCGACGTCCTCGACGCGGACGCCGCCGCCCGGATCGCCGGATACCACCTCACCGCGCTCACCCAGCTCTCCGCCGACCCGGGCAGCGAGCCCGGCCGGCAGAGTCTGCTGTCGGACGACGAACTCCACTTCCAGCTCGACGGGTTGGCGGGGCCGCACCGCGAGCTGCCGGACCGTCGGGTCCACGAGCTGTTCGAGGAAAGGGTGTTGGCCCACCCCGACGCCGTCGCGGCCGTGCGGGGCGACCAGGAGTGGACGTACCAGGAGCTCAACTCCCGGGCGAACCAGCTCGGCCGGGCCCTGCTGACCCGCGGGCTGCGGCGCGAGGACGTCGTCGCCGTGGTCATGGAGCGCGACCTGGACTGGATGGCCGCCGTCCTCGCCGTCCTCAAGGCGGGCGGCGTGTATCTGCCCGTCGAGCCGCACTTCCCTGCCGAACGCATCGCGGCCACCCTGGCGCGCGCCGGCTGCGAACTCGTCCTGACGGAGGACGGCAGCACCACCACCCTGGACGGGGCCGACACCGGCGCCCGCGTCCTGCACGTCGACACGGCCTACGCGGAGAACCACCCCGACAGCGACCTCGGCGTCCCCGTCGCCGCGGACCAACTCGCCTACATCTACTTCACGTCCGGCTCCACCGGCGAGCCCAAGGGCGCGATGTGCGAGCACGCCGGTTTCCTCAACCACGTCCACGCCAAGCTCGACGACCTGGGTGTCGGCGAGGGCCGGGTGGTCGCCCAGACCGCACCCCAGTGCTTCGACATCTCGCTGTGGCAGCTGGTCTCCGCACTCCTGGTCGGCGGCCGCACCCTGCTGGTCGCCCAGGAGGTGATCCTGGACGTCCCGCGGTTCGTGGACACGATCACCGGGGGCCGGGTCAACGTCCTCCAGGTGGTCCCGTCCTATCTGGAGGCCGTACTCGCCGAGTTGGAGCAGCGCCCGCGCGAACTGCCGGACCTGCACTGCGTGTCGGTCACCGGGGAGGCGGTGAAGAAGGAGCTCGTCGAGCGCTGGTTCGCGGCCGAGCCCGGCATCCGGCTGGTCAACGCGTACGGGCTGACCGAGACCTCGGACGACACCAACCACGAGGTCATGTCCCGGGTGCCGGACCAGGACCGGGTCCCGCTCGGACGGCCGGTCGCCAACGTGCGGGTGTACGTCGTCGACGAGGACCTGTCGCCCGTACCCCTCGGGGCACCCGGCGAGATCGTCTTCTCCGGTGTCTGTGTGGGCCGCGGGTACGTCAACGACCCCGAGCGGACCAGTGCGGCGTTCACCACCGACCCGTACCGCCCGGGCGAGCGGCTCTACCGCAGCGGTGACCACGGCCGCTGGCTGCCCGACGGCAAGCTGGAGTTCCTGGGCCGGCGGGACAGCCAGGTCAAGATCCGCGGCTTCCGTATCGAGATCGGCGAGATCGAGAACGCGCTGCTGCGGGTGCCCGGGGTCCGGGACGGCGCCGTGGTGGTCGTGGGCGGCACGCGGCTGGTGGCGTTCTGCGCCGGGGCCGCCCGGTTCGACTCCGGGGCCGTGCGGGAGCGGCTCGCCGTGTCACTGCCCGCGTACATGGTCCCCTCGGCCGTCCACTGGCGGGAGAGCCTGCCGCTGACCGCCAACGGCAAGACCGACCGGAAGACGCTGACCGGGCTCGCCGGTGAGCTCGACTCCGCCGGGAACGGCTCGCAAGCAGGAGAGGGCGCGCACGCGCCCGGTACCGCGAGCGAGCGCCGGGTGGCGGCGGCCTGGGCCCAGGTGCTCGGCATCCCCGGCGACCGGATCGACCGCCGGGACCACTTCTTCGACCGCGGCGGCACCTCGCTCGCGGCGGTGAAGCTCGCGATCGCCCTGGACCGGGCGATCACCCTCAAGGACGTCACACGTCATCCCGTCCTCGCGGACCTGGCGGGGCTCCTGGACACCCCCGCCGCCTCCTGACCACGGCCGACCACACGGAAGACACGGAACCGAAGGCACCGACGACACCCATGACCGGAACACCGCACACCCGCACGACCGAACACCGCAAGGCCGAAAGGAAGCACCTGATGTCGTCTTCATCTCCGACGTTGCTACCGGACGTCGACCTGCGCCCCGGCAGCCCTCCGATCCTGCGCGCCGACGCCGCGGGCGACACGGCGGGCTGGGCGGCCGGACACCGCGACGCGCTGCGGGCCGTCGTCGCCGAGCACGGCAGCCTCCTGGTCCGTGCCTGGGACTTGAGCATCGCCTTGAAGGCCGCGCCCTTGGGGTCGCCGCCCTTCTTGACG
>NZ_JAPWHT010000348.1:0-11132 GCF_027270795.1 Streptomyces sp. ActVer | reverse complement strand
GCCTCGGGCCCGCCGTCCCGGCCGACGGTGACGGCCACGGACTCGACCGGGGCCAGGCCGAGTTCGTTGAGGCGCAGCACCACCTCGGCGGCGCGCAGGTCGGAGCCGGGCTGCAGACCGTGGTCCACGGTGACACCGCCGGCGCGGATGCCGAGTTTGGGGGCTTCGAACGCGAGGGCGGAGGCGAGCGCCATGGAGTCGGCGCCGCCGGAGCACGCGACGAGCACGAGCGGCGGGGGCGGCGGCTCGTGCGAAGTGCCCGGGGAGGCGGAGGGGGCGGAAGTGGCGTCGGGGGAGGGCGTGTGATCGGTGAGGACGTCATGGAGCACGCGGCGGACCGCCAGGCGTATCGCCGCGACCGCAGGATGGGGACCCATGTCCGGTTCCCTTCATGAAATTGTCGGGGGGTGAGCCCGAGGTCGGTCACTCAGAGTGTGTAGATGGTGACAGAACCGGGCCGTTCCCCGAGCATTGCACGCCTACCCATCGCTCACGGTCCCTCGGACGGGTGATTGGAGGGGCGTTCACCTGCCGTCGGCCGGATTCAATTCACGACTCTGCCTTACGGTGCACCCGCGCGACCCAGTCCGCCGGTTTGGCGATCTCCGACTTGGTGGGGAGCGTGTTCGGTGAGGTCCACACCCGGTTGAAGCCGTCCATGCCGACCTCGTCCACGACCGCACGTACGAATCGCTCCCCGTCGCGGTACTGGCGCAGTTTGGCGTCGAGGCCGAGCAGCTTGCGCAGGGCCAGGTCGAGGCGGGAGGCGCCGCGGGCGCGTCGCTGCTGGAACTTCTCGCGGATCTCGGCGACGGACGGGACGACGGCAGGGCCGACGCCGTCCATCACGAAGTCGGCGTGGCCCTCCAGGAGGGACATCACGGCGGTCAGCCGGCCGAGGATCTCGCGCTGGGCGGGGGTCTGCACGATCTCGACGATGGAGCGCTGGTCGTCGCCCTCCTCGCCCTCGGGGCGGCCGCCCGCGAGGGACTGCGCGGCCTCGCGGATGCGCTCCAGGACGGTCATGGGGTCGACCTCGGTCTCTCCCAAGAAAGACTGGATTTCGCCCTCGAGGTGGTCACGCAGCCAGGGCACGGCCGTGAACTGCGTGCGGTGGGTCTCCTCGTGGAGGCAGACCCAGAGCCGGAAGTCGTGGGGCTGTACGTCGAGTTCGCGCTCCACGTGCACGATGTTCGGCGCCACCAGGAGGAGGCGTCCGCCGCCGTTCTCACCGGCCGGGAGTTCGCGGGTGGCCGGGGCGAAGGTCTCGTACTGGCCGAGGACCCGGGAGGAGAGGAAGGACAGCAGCATGCCCAGCTCGACGCCGGTGACCTTGCCGCCGACGGCGCCCAGGACGGCACCGCCGGGGGTGCTGCCGCGACGTTCCTGCATCTTGTCGAGCAATGGTTTGAGCAGTTCCCGGAACCCGGCGACGTTCGCCCGGACCCAGCCCGGACGGTCGACGACGAGGATGGGAGTGTCGTGGAGGTCGTCGCCGCCCATCCGCGTGAAGCCGCGGACGTGCTCCTCCGAAGCCTTTGCGTGCCGGCGCAGCTCGGCGACGACGGCCCTGGCCTCGTCGCGGCTCACTTCTGGGCCCGGCCTTACGAGCCGGGTCGCGGTCGCCACCGCGAGATTCCAGTCGACCATCTCCGCACCACCGATGCTCGTCATGCAGACAACCGTACGTGAGCGCTGCCGCTTGGGGCAGGGAGTGGACCGTAGGGGTACCTCTCGTGGGAAACGTGCGGGTCGGCTGTGGCTGAGCGCGCCCGCGCGGCGGAGCCGCATATCGACACAGCCCCGCGCCCCTGTCGGCTGCCCCTGCGGGGCTCGCCGACAGGAGGCGCTCTCAGTTGCAGCCGCAGGTCGCCAGCGTCGATGCCAGGGCGTCCAGGCCCTTCTGGGTGGCCGTCGGCTCCGTGGGCGGGTCGGAGGCCGTCAGGAAGGCGAAGGCCAGGAGGTGGCCGTCCGTGTCCACAACGGTGCCCGCCAGGGTGTGTACGCCGGTCAGGGTGCCCGTCTTGGCCCGTACGAGGCCGGTGCCGGGCTGGCCTGCGTAGCGCGTACTGAGGGTGCCGGTGAAACCGGCCACGGGGAGGCCGGTGAGGGCGGCGCGCAGCTCCGGGTGGGCGGGGTCGGCGGCCTTGGCCAGCAGGGCGGTGAGCAGGTCCGCGGTGAGCTTGTCGGCACGGTCCAGGCCGCTGCCGTCGGCGAACTGCGCGCCCTTGAGAGGCAGTCCGAGCTTCTTCAGCTGCTTGCGGACGGCGGTGCCGCCGCCCTTGAAGCTCGCCGGTTCGTCCGCGGCGACGGCCGTCTGGCGGGCCAGGGCCTCGGCGATGTCGTTGTCGCTGTTGGTCAGCATGCGTTCGACCAGGGCGGACAGGGGCGGGGACGTCACCGTGGCGAGGGCCTTGGCGCGGTCGGTCGCCTTGGAGGGGCCGGGGACCGTGGTCTTGATGCCTCGGCCCTTCAGCAGGTCCGCGAACTTCTTCGCCGCGTCGGCCGCCGGGTCCTCGCTGCGCTTCGCGGTGCCGCTGGATGTGTCGTCGAGACGGCCCTCGTCGGCCATCAGGGCGGTCACCCGGGCGACGTTGGTGTTGTCGAGCCCGATCGGGTGCACGTCGGGGCCCTCGTACAGCGAGGTGTCGTACGAGAGGGTCACCTCGTCGGTCTTGCGGTCCTTGAGGGCGCGGGCGGTCTCGTCGGCGAGGGTGCGCAGGCTCGCGTTGCCCTCCGCGTCCTTGCGGGCGGTCAGCGTGGGGTCGCCGCCGCCGACGAGGACGACCTCCTGCTTGTCGTGGGCGCCGGGTTCGAGGACCGTACGGGTCGCGATGCGGTGGTCGGCGCCCGCCGCGGTGAGGGCCGCGACGGCCGTGGCGATCTTCGTGGTGGACGCCGGGGGCAACGCGTCGTCCGCGCCCTTGCCGTACAGGCGCTTCCCGGTGGCCAGGTCGACGACGGCGGCCGTACGTTCGGTGCCGAGCGCGGGGTCGCCGAGGAGCGGGCCGAGGACGTCGGCGAGGGCCTTCTCCGTGGGGGACGGCCCGGCGCCGACGGAGCCGCCGAGTCCGGTGAGCACGGACGCGGCGCTGGGGGCGGGCGCCGGCGCCTTTCCGGACGTACCGGACACATGACCGTGATCTGCGCCACCTGCGCGCCCCTGCGATGCGGCCCACTCGCGCTCCGCCGTACGCTGACCGGTGGAGTCCCAGGGCCCGGCCGCAGTGACCACGGTGGCCGCCACGACGAGTCCGAGGGTGGCGGAGCCCGCCGTGAACTGCACGGTCGACGGCCTTGTGACCAGCGGCTTCACGGCTCCCGCGGCCCGTACGAGCGGTGGCTTCACTGCTTCCACGGCCCGTACGAGTTGCGGTCTCACGGACCGCGCGACCCGCACCACATGCGGTCTCGCGGCCCGCCAAGCCTTCAGCTCTGGCACGACCACCAGCCCCTTTCGCGATCACACACCTGCGTGAGGGACACTTAACCACCAGAACTATGTGCTGATCATGGAGGAGCCACCGGTGGAGTTCGACGTCACGATCGAGATTCCGAAGGGTTCACGGAACAAGTACGAGGTGGACCACGAGACCGGTCGGATCCGTCTGGACCGTCGCCTCTTCACCTCGACCAGTTACCCGGCCGACTACGGCTTCGTCGAGAACACCCTCGGCGAGGACGGCGACCCGCTGGACGCGCTGGTCATCCTGGACGAGCCGACCTTCCCCGGCTGTCTCATCCAGTGCCGCACGATCGGCATGTTCCGTATGACGGACGAGGCCGGCGGCGACGACAAGCTGCTGTGCGTGCCCGCGCACGACCCTCGCGTGGAGCACCTGCGGGACATCCACCACGTGTCGGAGTTCGACCGTCTGGAGATCCAGCACTTCTTCGAGGTCTACAAGGACCTGGAGCCGGGCAAGTCCGTCGAGGGCGCCAACTGGGTGGGCCGTACGGACGCCGAGGCCGAGATCGAGCGGTCCTACAAGCGGTTCAAGGAGACGGGCGGTCACTGACCTCCTGTGGCCTGAGGGCCGCGTGACCCCCATGGGGTCGCGCGGCCCCTTTGTCTGTCAGTGCGCATACTGGGGCGTACTGGATGTGCGATTCGGGAGTCGTGGGTGACCGAGCCGGAGGCGGAAGACCGTAAACCGCAGTCGGACGAGGCGAGGAGCGCGTTCGTCCCGCCCGCCGGTGTGGTGGCGCAGCCCGCGCCGGTCGAGGAGGAGTCCTCGACGACCTCGGAGTTCGCGCTCCCCAAGGGGATGGGCGTCCCGCAGGTGCCCGCCACCGAGTCGGAGGGGTCGGCGTTCAGCACGCCGCGGACGTACAGCGCGAAGCACGCGCCGCCCGCCTTCACCCCGCCCGCCGGCATACCGCGCGTCGATCTCACCAAGGACGTTCCCTGGCAGGACCGGATGCGCACGATGCTGCGCATGCCCGTCGCCGAGCGGCCCGTCCCCGAGACCGTGCAGAAGGCGGAGGACGAGGGTCCGGCCGTCCCGCGCGTCCTCGACCTGACCCTGCGTATCGGCGAGTTGCTGCTCGCGGGCGGCGAGGGCGCCGAGGACGTGGAGGCGGCGATGTTCGCCGTCTGCCGCTCGTACGGCCTCGACCGCTGCGAGCCGGGCGTCACCTTCACGCTGCTGTCCATCTCGTACCAGCCGTCGCTGGTCGAGGATCCGGTGACCGCGTCACGGACCGTACGGCGCCGGGGCACCGACTACACGCGTCTGGCGGCCGTCTACCAGCTCGTCGACGACATCAGCGACGACCAGACCGAGGTCTCCCTGGAGGAGTCCTACCGGCGGCTCGCGGAGATCCGGCGCAACCGGCACCCGTACAGCGGCTGGCTGCTGACCATGGCCACCGGGGGCCTCGCGGGCGCGGCCTCCGTGCTCGTCGGCGGTGACCTGATCGTGTTCGTCGCGGCGGCTGTGGGCGCGATGCTCGGCGACCGGCTGGCGTGGCTGTGTGCGGGGCGCGGGCTGCCGGAGTTCTACCAGTTCACGGTGGCCGCGATGCCGGCCGCCGCGATGGGGGCAGCGCTCACGATCGCGCACGTCGACGTGCGTGCTTCCGCGGTCATCACCGGTGGGCTGTTCGCGCTGCTGCCCGGGCGGGCGCTGGTGGCGGGCGTGCAGGACGGGCTGACCGGCTACTACATCACCGCGGCGGCCCGGCTGCTGGAAGTCATGTACTTCTACGTCGGCATCGTCATCGGCGTCCTCGTGATCCTGTACTTCGGTGTGAAGCTGGGCGCCGAGCTCAATCCGGACGCGGCCCTGCAGTCCTCCAACCGGCCGGGGTGGCAGATCGCCGCGTCGATGCTCCTGACGCTCTGCTTCGCGGTGCTGCTCCAGCAGGAACGTTCCACCGTGCTGATCGTGACGCTCAACGGGGGCGTGGCATGGAGCGTGTACGGGGCCATGCACTACGTGGGCGGGATCTCGCCCGTCGCCTCCACGGCCGCGGCGGCCGGGCTCGTGGGGCTGTTCGGGCAGTTGCTGTCGCGGTATCGGTTCGCTTCGGCGTTGCCCTACACCACCGCGGCGATCGGGCCCCTGTTGCCGGGGTCGGCCACGTATTTCGGGCTGCTGGCGATTGCTCAGAACGATGTCGACGAGGGGCTGGTGTCGCTGACGAAGGCGGCTGCCCTTGCGATGGCCATCGCCATCGGGGTGAATCTGGGGTCCGAGATCTCTCGGTTGTTCCTAAGGTTGCCAGGGGCGTCTGCGGGGGCACGGAGGGCGGCGAAGAGGACCCGTGGGTTCTAAGGTCTCGTAGCCGGGTGCGCGTCCGTTGTGGCTGGGCGCGCAGTTCCCCGCGCCCCTTTGCGGCGCGTTTCGGTTGAGCCGCGTTCGTCAGTTCTGCGGGTAGTTCTGGCCGTAGGGGTAGCCCTGGTTCTGGGGGTACTGCTGGCCCTGGTTCTGGTCCTGGGGGTACGGGGGCTGGGGGTACTGCTGCTGGTTCTGGGGCGGGTAGTTCTGGGGGTACTGCTGGGCGTACTGGTCCTGGGGGTAGCCGCCGCCGTAGCCCTGGTCCTGGGGGTAGGGCTGCTGCTGGTACTGCTGGTTCTGACCGTTGCCGATGTTCTGACCGTTGCCGTTGTTCTGGCCGTTGCCGTTGTTCTGGCCGTTGCCGTTGTTGCCGTAGTAGTCGTCCTGGCCGTTCTGGTGGGCCGGGGGGATGCGGCGGAGCTGGGTCGTCTGGTCGTCCATGACCTGCGGCGCCGGGGGCTGCTGCTGCGGGTTCTTCTTGGACTTACTGCGGGCCCGCATGAACTCGATGATGATCGGGACCACCGAGATGAAGACGATCAGGAGCAGGATCGGCTCGATGTTCTTCTTCACGAAGTCGATCTGGCCCAGCCAGGAGCCGAGCAGCGTGACGCCCGCGCCCCAGAGGATGCCGCCGACCACGTTGAAGATCAGGAACGAGCGGTACTTCATGCCGCTGACGCCGGCGATGATCGGCGTGAACGTACGCACGATGGGCACGAAGCGGGCCAGGACCAGGGACTTGGGGCCGTACTTCTCGAAGAACTCGTGGGCCTTGACCACGTTCTCCTGTTTGAAGAGGCGGGAGTCCGGGCGGGTGAAGAGCGACGGCCCCACCTTCTTGCCGAACATGTAGCCCACCTGGTCGCCGACGATCGCGGCGATGCAGATCAGCACGATGGCGGCCCACAGCGGGAAGTCCAGCTGGTTCGACGTGATCAGCAGACCCGCCGTGAACAGCAGGGAGTCACCCGGCAGGAAGAAGCCGATGAGCAGGCCGGACTCGGCGAAGACGATCAGGAGCAGGCCCCAGATGCCGAACGAGTCGAGAAGGTAGCCCGGATCCAACCAGCTTGGGCCGATGGCAAGCGTCGTCGTCACGATTCCGGACTCCTGAAGGGTGGTGGATATGCGGCAGGCGAGGGTGTGGCCGACCAAAGTTATCAACGCAGCATGAAGGGTCCAGGTTCCACCGACTCCTACAGGATGCACTGTGCCCCGACTGGGACAAAGCTGTGAGCCATGGGAATCGAAGAATACGGCGGTGGTCAGGGACCCCAGGCCGACGTACTGGTCGTGACGACGAACGACGTGCCCGGCTACCGGGTCGAGCAGGTCATCGGAGAGGTCTTCGGACTGACCGTGCGCTCCAGGCATCTGGGCAGCCAGATCGGGGCCGGTCTGAAGTCGATGATCGGCGGCGAGCTCAAGGGCCTCACCAAGACGCTGGTGGAGACCCGCAACCAGGCGATGGAACGGCTCGTCGAGCAGGCACGCGCGCGGGGTGCCAACGGTGTGCTGATGTTCCGCTTCGACGTGACCGAGGCGGCGGACATCGGGACGGAGGTGTGCGCGTACGGCACGGCCGTGGTGATGGTCAAGGAGTAGGGCGACGGCGGTACGGGAGTCGGAAGTAAGGGGCGCCCGCCCTTGCGAACGCCCCTTACCCTCGTGCCCCGTCCGCCGTCCGCCGTCAGGCGTCGTGCCGTGCCGCGTTCGCCGTGATCGCGTCCCTCAGATGCTCGGCGAGACCCGGGCGCATGGAGTCGTAGAACTCCTTGAACCGCTCGTCCGACACGTACATCTCGCCGAGTCCCCGGTGGATCTCGTACGAGCAGTCGTAGAACCACTGGCTGATGTGCTGCCGGTGTTCCTCGGCCATGTCCATGGCCCGCTCCCCCGTGGCGGGCTCGCCGGCCTCCATGAGGGCGTCGTAGCGCTCGCCCCAGGAGGCGACCTCGGCCTGCATGCGCTTCCAGTCGTCCTTGGTGTACTGGGCGGCGCGGCGCTGCGACTCCGCGTACGCCTCGGTGCCGCCCCAGCGGCGCTCGGCCTCCTCCGCGTGTTCCTCGGGGTCCTTGTCGCCGAAGACCTCGAACTTCTCCTCGGGTGTGAGGTTGATGCCCATCGTGCGTGCCTCCATGGCGTGCTCCACGGCCGCGGCCATCTTCTGCAGCTTCTCGATCCGGGCGGTCAGCAGCTCGTGCTGGCGGCGCAGATGCGCGCGCGGGTCCGTCTCCGGGTCGTCGAGCAGGGCCGCGACCTCGTCGAGCGGAAAGCCCAGCTCCCGGTAGAACAGGATCTGCTGCAGCCGGTCGAGGTCCTCGTCGCCGTAGCGCCGGTGACCCGCGTGGCTGCGCTCGCTCGGCACGAGCAGTCCGATCTCGTCGTAGTGGTGCAGCGTCCGCACCGTCACCCCGGCGAAACCGGCGACCTGTCCCACGGAGTAGCTCATCGTCTCCGCTCCCTCCTTTTCGGTACGCACCTCAGGCTGAGGCCTCACGTCACGTGAGGTGCAAGCCGGAACCGCACGCCGGATCCGCCGGATCCGAATCCACCGGGTGCCATGCCGGTTTTACCCGCTTATGACGGAGTGGTGGCCCACCATGGAGGCCCGACCCCACCGACCGGAGGACCCATGCCGCTGCACAAAGGCCCCGAGCAGCCCGACAAGCGTCCCGCGACCATCAACCCCTTCTACGGGGAGGCGAACCCGGTCAGCGGCATGACCGAGGCCCCGCCCCAGCACCGGCTGCCGGACGGGCCACTGCCGCCCTCCAC
Source organism: Streptomyces sp. ActVer (assembly GCF_027270795.1). Lineage (NCBI taxonomy): Bacteria > Bacillati > Actinomycetota > Actinomycetes > Kitasatosporales > Streptomycetaceae > Streptomyces > Streptomyces sp. ActVer. Next base: position 2,568 of record NZ_JAPWHT010000348.1, on the reverse strand, counting down.
CGCGTATCAGCTGGTGCACGACGAGCTGATGCTGGACGGCAACTCCCGCCTCAACCTCGCCACCTTCGTCACCACCTGGATGGAACCCCAGGCCGGCGTGCTGATGGCCGAGTGCAGCGACAAGAACATGATCGACAAGGACGAGTACCCGCGCACGGCCGAGCTCGAGCGGCGGTGCGTGGCGATGCTCGCCGATCTGTGGAACGCGCCCGATCCGTCCGCCGCCGTGGGCTGTTCGACGACGGGGTCCAGCGAAGCCTGCATGCTCGCGGGCATGGCGCTCAAGCGGCGCTGGGCCAAACGGAACGCGGACCGCTATCCGGGTGCCCGCCCCAATCTCGTCATGGGCGTCAACGTCCAGGTCTGCTGGGACAAGTTCTGCAATTTCTGGGAGGTCGAGCCGCGCCTGGTGCCCATGGAGGGCGACCGTTTCCACCTCGACCCGCAGGCCGCCGCCGAACTCTGCGACGAGAACACCATCGGCGTCGTCGGCATCCTCGGCTCCACCTTCGACGGGTCGTACGAGCCGATCGCCGAACTCTGCGCCGCCCTGGACGAGTTGCAGTCGCGCACGGGTCTGGACATCCCCGTCCACGTCGACGGCGCGTCCGGCGCGATGGTCGCTCCCTTCCTCGACGAGGACCTGGTCTGGGACTTCCGGCTGCCGCGGGTCTCCTCCATCAACACCTCGGGACACAAGTACGGCCTCGTCTACCCGGGTGTCGGCTGGGCGCTGTGGCGCTCTGCCGTCGAGCTGCCCGAGGAGCTGGTCTTCCGGGTCAACTACCTGGGCGGTGACATGCCGACCTTCGCGCTCAACTTCTCCCGGCCGGGGGCGCAGGTCGTGGCGCAGTACTACACCTTTCTGCGACTGGGCCGCGAGGGCTACCGGGCCGTTCAGCAGACGACACGGGACGTCGCCATGGGGCTCGCCGAGCGGGTCGAGGCACTCGGCGACTTCCGCCTCCTCACCCGGGGCGATCAGTTGCCGGTGTTCGCCTTCACAACGGCTCCGGACATCACCTCCTACGACGTCTTCGACGTGTCCCGGCGCATGCGGGAGCGTGGCTGGCTGCTGCCGGCGTACACCTTCCCCGAGAACCGTGAGGACCTGTCCGTGCTGCGGGTGGTGTGCCGCAACGGGTTCTCGTCCGACCTCGCCGAGCTGTTCGTGGAGGACCTGGGCAGTCTGCTGCCCGAACTGCGGCAGCAGCAGCACCCGCTGGCCCGGGACAAGGGGGCGGCGACCGGCTTCCACCACTGAGCCGGCCTTCCGGCACGGCCAGCACTTCCGGCACGGCCGCCACTTCCGGCACCGGCCCCTCCGTCGCCTCGTCACCTCCGTCGCTTCCGTCACCTCCGCGGCTTGCCTCACCTCCGGTCAGTCGCCGTCCCCCAGCTCGAACCCGTGCCAGTGGGTGCCGTCGGTGGATATCCGGAAGGCTCCGGCGCCGAAGCTGTCGGTCCACAGGTAGCCCAGCGGTGTCGCGGTGACGGAGCCCGAGATGCCCCGCGCGCCGCTGCCCCGCTGGAAGGTGCGGCCGCCGTCGGTGCTGCGCCAGGCGCCGTCCTCGCCGTGGACGGTGAGGCTGCCGTCGGCGGCGGCCACCAGGTCGCCGAGGCTGGAGCGGGGCTCCACGCCCTTGCGGTGCTTCCAGACGCGCTGCCAGGTGTGGCCGCCGTCGGTGCTGCGGTGGATGGCCAGCAGGCCGTTCTTCACGTCGTCCTCGTCGGGCAGTTGGCCCGGCTGGGTCGCGTAGAGCACGCTGCCGTTCGCGACCACCCTCAAGCCCCAGCCGTGCTTCTCGGTCCCGGGCAGCCGAGCCGTGCGCCAGGTGCGCCCCCGGTCCTCGCTGACGGCGAGCGCGGGCAGGCCGGACTCCGGGTCGGCTCCCGAGGCGAGGAGCAGTTGTCCGCCGGGCTCCCCCGCAGGACTCACCACTCCCTCCAGGGGCGGCTGTTCGGCCAGAACCCGGAACTCGCCGGTGGCGGGCAGGACGGCCAGCAGGCGTGACCGCGCGCACGCGTTTCCGTCGTCCGCAGGCCGCACGCACTCCTGGACCAGAGCGCCTCCCTCGGGCACCTCGGGGGTCGTACCCGAGGGTTTCTCCGAGCCGGTCCGCCAGGTGCGGCCGCCGTCGCCCGTGAACCAGGTCCGGTACGTCGGCGGCCAGGTGCCCTCGGTGATCAGCGCGCGGCCGGGGCCCAGTCCCATGAGCCCCACCGTGATACCGAGATCGCCCGTCACGTCCGGCAGCGGTGAGCGCACGGGGCGCCAGGCGTCGGCTCCCCTGTCCAGCACGGCCACGCTCTGCCGGCAGCGCTTCTTCCCGCACTCCGCGAAGAGCGCGAAGCCGCTGCCGTCCGCCGCGAAGTCGACGCCGACCGGGCTGCCGGGCAGCCCGGATGCCGACGGGATCCGGGGAGGCTTCACCCCGTCCCCCGCCGCCGGATCGGCCGCGGCACCCGAGGACCCGGCCGACGAGACCGCCGCCGACCCGCTCGGTGACTACCTCGACTCCCTGGAACGGATCGGCCGCCTCGAACCGGCCGAGGTCCTCCCGGCCC
>NZ_JAPWHT010000347.1:0-11168 GCF_027270795.1 Streptomyces sp. ActVer | reverse complement strand
GGCGGCGCTGACGGCGACCCCCGCGCGTTCCAGGGCGGCGAGCAGGGCGGGCACGGCCGCGGCCCCGTCCTCGGCGCGGACGCTGATGCGGCGCCCGTCGAGGAGTGCCTCGTGCACGCCGGGCAGGGCGGTGAGGGCGCCCGTCAGGAGCGTACGGCCGGCCTCGCCGACCGGGTGGCGCAGTTCCACATGGACGGCGTCGCCGCGGAGTTCACCCTTGAGGGTGTCCGGGGTGCCCTCGACGACGACTCGGCCGCGGTCGACGATCGCGATGTGTCCGGCGAGACGGTCGGCCTCTTCGAGGTAGTGCGTGGTGAGCAGGATGGTCAGGCCCTCGTCACCGGCGAGGCGGGCGATCTCGTCCCACATCGCGGTGCGCGCCTCGGGGTCGAGGCCGGTGGTCGGCTCGTCGAGGAAGAGGACCTCGGGCCGGTGGACGAGGCCGAGAGCGACATCGAGGCGGCGCTGCATGCCTCCGGAGTAGCCCTTGACCTGGCGGCCGGCCGCGTCCACGAGATGGAAGCGGGCCAGCAGTTCGTCCACCCGCCGGCGGAGGTCCGCGCCCTTCAATCCATAGAGCCTGCCCTGGAGTTGGAGGTTCTCGCGGCCGGTGGCCACCGGGTCGGCGCCGGACTTCTGGGCGACCACGCCGATCGCGCGGCGCACCCGGTCCGGGTGGCGCAGGACGTCGTGGCCCGCGACCGTGGCGGTGCCCGAGTCGGGGCGGGCGAGGGTGGTGAGGATCTTGACGGTGGTGGACTTGCCGGCGCCGTTCGGGCCGAGGAGTCCGAAGACGGTGCCTGCCTCGACGGTGAGGTCCATGCCGCTGAGGGCGGTGACATCACCGGGGTAGGTCTTGATCAGCTGACGCGCCTGCACTGCGGGCGCACGGGTGCTCATGACGACTGCTCTCCTGGGTGAGCGGATGACGGCTGATCCGCGTGAAGAGCGCCGGGCTATCCTGGGTGTGCCGCACCTCGATCGCCTGGCCTGCCTCACCGCGGAGTCGGCTCGGGGTTCGCGACCCTGGCGGAGCTGGTGCAACAGCTCTGCCGGGGTCTGTTCTTCTTGCTACTGCTTCACTCCTGGTCGAAGTGATTCACTCCTTGTCGAAGTGGCGGGCCTCCAACTCCTCGAACTCCGGCGGCACTTCCCCGGTCTCGTGGAAGCTCCGCCACTCCTTGATCCCGTCGAGCGCGCCGGACTGGAGCTCCCGCAGAAATCCGCGGACCCACTCGGCCTGGGCCTCGACCATGTGCAGTTGGTACTCGCTCTCGACGAGGAAGATCCGCGGCAGCGTCTCGTACAGCTTCGTGAGGCCGCCGCGGGCGCCGGCCGCCTGCACGTCCAGCACCTTGAGCCGCTCGGTCAGCAGACGCGCCACCTCGTCGGGGTGGATGACCGCCATCAGCGAGAGGGCGGCCTCGAAGATCGGGAACTCACGTGCCGGGACGGAGAGCAGGTCGGACAGCCACTCCGTGGCCTCCTCGCGCCCGGCGTCCGTGATGCCGTAGAGCGTGCGCTCGGGGCGGTTGCCCTGCCGCTGCACCTCGGCGACCTCGACGAATCCGTGCTTCTCCAGGTTCTGCACGACCGTGTAGAGCGAGCCGTAGTTGATCTTGAGGCTCGCGTCCTTGCCACGGCTGCGCAGGGTCTGGGCGATCTCGTACGGATGCATCGGCCGCTCGGTGAGCAGCACCATGACGGCCAGCGCCAGGGGGTTGCCGAGCTTGCGGCGTCTGGTCGCCACCGGGATCACCCACCCATATCCTCGTACCCGAATATCCGTGGCCGAACATATCGCGTCTCGACGGCGAGCGTCAATACACACGATGTATCGCGATTCAGGGTGCGACGCAAGGGCGTGAGGACTTAGGCCCGGCCTCGACATGGCCGCGCCACGCGGGCGAAACAGGCTCTCCCTAATTTCTGTCACCCGACAGGAATTCCGCCGCGGAGTTCCTCAGTCGCCGCCAGGATCCCGCTCCCCTGCGCCGAAGGCAGGTGCCGCCGCCGTGACCACTACCGCCCCCTCCGACGTACGCCCCGATCCGCCGGAGCCGTCCGGCGACCGCTCCCTCGCGGAGTTCGGCTACCGCCAGGAGCTGCACCGCAGCCTGGGCCGGTACGCCTCGTTCGCCGCCGGTTTCTCCTTCATCTCCGTCCTGACGACCGTCTTCCAGTTCTTCGCCTTCGGGTACGCGTTCGGCGGTCCCGTCTTCTTCTGGGCCTGGCCCGCCGTGCTGATCGGCCAGCTGCTGGTCGCCGCGTGCTTCGCCGAACTGGCCGCGCGCTATCCGATCTCCGGCGCCATCTACCAGTGGTCGTCCCGGCTCTCCAACCTCACCTTCGGCTGGTTCGCCGGCTGGATCATGGTGATCGGACAGATCGTGGTGGTCGCGGCCGCGGCGCTCGCCCTGCAGGTGGTCATGCCCGCGATCTGGTCCGGCTTCCAGCTGATCGGCGACGACCCGGCGCCCACGTCGGCGAGCGGCGCGGCCAACGCGGCGGTTTTGGGCGTGCTCCTGCTGGTCCTGACGACGTTCGTGAACGTCATCGACAACCGTGTGATGTCCCTGATCAACCGCATCGGTGTGACCGCCGAGATCATCGGCGCGGCCCTGATCATCGTGCTCCTGTTCACCCACTCCGAGCGCACCCCGGGCATCACCTTCCACACCGGCACGGCCGCCGAGTCGGGCCTGGTCGGGGCGCTCCTCGTGGGGTCGTTCACGGCGGCGTACGTGATGATCGGCTTCGACAGCGCGGGCGAGATGAGCGAGGAGACGCACCATCCCCGGCGCACCGCGCCCCGCACGATCCTCACCGCGCTCGGTGCCGCGGGCCTTCTCGGCGGCCTGATCATCCTCGGCGGTCTGCTCGCCGCGCCCAGCCTCACCGACGGCCGGCTCGGCGTCGAGGGCCTGAGCTACGTCCTCACCAGCAGCCTGGGCGACGGCGTGGGCCGGGCCCTGCTCGTGGACGTGGTCATCGCCATCGCGGTCGCGACCCTCGCCATCCAGACGTCGGCCTGCCGGATGCTGTTCTCCATGGCCCGCGACGGCCAGATGCCCTTCTCCGGGCGCCTCGCGAAGGTCAACCCGCGCACCGGTATGCCGAGCGCGCCCGCCCTGGTGGTCGGCGTCCTCGCCGCGGCCCTGCTGCTCCTCAACTTCGCCTCGCCGGAGGCCTTCCTCGCCATCGGCACCACCTGCATCGTGATGCTGTACCTCGCGTACGCGATGGTCACCGGCCCCCTGTTGTGGCGACGGTTGCGCGGCGACTTCACGGTCGAGGGCACCGACGAGACGGGCCGCCCGCTCTTCTCCCTCGGCCGCTGGGGTGTCCCCGTCAACGCGCTGGCTCTCCTCTACGGCCTGTTCATGACGGTCAACCTGGCCTGGCCCCGGGCCGAGGTGTACGACCCGGCGGGCGGGCACTGGTACTTCCAGTGGTTCACGGTGTTGTTCTTGCTCGTCACGGTGGGACTGGGCTGCCTGTACCGGTGGCTGGGGGCACATCGAGGGCTCACTGCGAAGCAGGAGGCACCGCCGGCAGTGCCCGCAGAATCCAGCTGATCGCCGTCGTGTCCGGCCCGGAGTCCGCTTCTCCGGGCCGGCCGATCGAGCCAACCTGACAGAGGCCGGTAATCCGCCGTCAATCAGGCACTGTCTGCATGCATTCCGCTCGGACCTGGACCCCGTGAGGCGTCAGGGTCATACGCGGTTCGATGTGCGGCGGTTGCTGGTCGACACTCGAGAGGCGCCACTGGGCCACGATCGTGGACAGGGCGAGCGTCGCCAAGGTCATCGCGTAGTTGTCACCGATGCACTTGCGCGCACCTCCGCCGAACGGAATGAAAGCGCCGCGCACGTGTTTCTGCTCGGGAAGCCACCGGTCGGGATCGAAATCGCTCGGGTGCGGATTGAACCGTGCGTCGTGGTGGATGAGATACGGGCTGTAGATGAGGGTGGTCTCGGCGGGGATCAGGGCGTCCGCCAGCCGGGTTTCGGTGGCGGCCGTTCGAGTCAGGATCCATCCGGGAGGGTAGATGCGCAGCGTCTCCGTGATGACCCGGCGTGCCAGGTCGAGCTGGGGAAGGTCGTCCCAGGTGGCGGTTCGGGTGCCGAGGACCTTGGCTGTCTCGGTGCGCAATCGCTCCTGCACATCGGGGTATTGGCACAGGAGATGCACAGCCCAGGTGAGCGCCACCGCGGTGGATTCGATGCCGGCGACGAGCAGGGTCATGATCTGAGCGTGGATCTCGGTGTCGCCGAGCCCGTTTCCCGCGTCGTCCTGCGTCTTCAGGAGCATCGACAGCACATCGCCGTGGCTCTCGTCGTCCTGCCGGTACGAGCTGATGGTCTTGCTGACCGCGGCCCATGCCCGGTTGCGGGCCCGCTCGTAGCGCACGTTCGAGGGGAGCGGCAGACGGTTCAGGAAAGGCGGGAAGACGGCCTGCTGGTAGATACCGCGGAAGATACCCGGCAGACATTCCTTGACGGTGTCTACGGCGGGTCCCGCGGATTCAGCCGTGAATAAGGTTCGGGCAATGGTGTCACTCGCGAACGTGTACATCTGCTCGGCCACATCGATGGGCTGACCGTCGCCCCAGTCGATGGCCAGCGTGTCGATCTGCTGGGTCATGATGGCGGCGTATTCGCGCAGGCAGGTGCGGGAGAAGGCCGGCTGCAAGGTGCGTCGCTGCCGTCGATGGGCGCTGTGGGGGCACGCGGCAAGGCCCTCCCCGAGCGCGTTCCCGATCCGCTCGATGAGGGGTCCGCCCTTGTCGTACGTGCGGTCGTGCAGGAGTACTTCCTGGACGAGCTCGGGCCGGCAGACCACGACGGCCGTCTGTGGACCCAGCCGTATCTGCACCAGATCACCATAGGAGGGAAGGGTTTTCAGGAAACGCAGCGGGTCACGGATCAGGGGAAACAGATGCCCGACGATCGGCAGTGCCCCCGGAGCCCGGGTGATTCCTTCAAGGTCCTTTGCCATGGCGTGTTGGCCCTTCTTGTCGATCCAGGATGTTGGCGAGCCAGCGCCCCAATCCGCTCTTGGTCGCATCCATGGGGCGGGAGCGTCGTGCAGGCCGGCCCCAGGAAGCCGGGGCGTATTCCTTGCCGATCACCCGTAACTGTGCCGGTACGCAAGATCCTGGCTCGGGAGCATCGCCTCAAGGTGGGCATGCTGTTGATCCGACTCGTCCGAGGCGGTGGGGAGTGCATAGCGGGTGGTGTTCCCGTACCAATGCAGGCATCCATTCGTCCACTGCCGCATTCCGGCCGTGACCTTCAGGATCTCGTCCCGGGTGGCGGGCGGCACACCACGGCTCTTCAGGAAGGGCCGGAGCTGCTCCTCGGCGGCCAGGAAGTCGGCAATTCGCCCCCGAACCTTGGCAACGGCCGAGCGGATGGCTTCCTGCAGCGAGATTCCGCTGGAATGCTGCATGACGATGACAACGTTGTGAAAGTCTCCACGTATGTCGTCCAGACGAACCGAATGCAAGTCATTCTGCCAGGCGACCACATCGCTCGCAGCGTCGATGATCTCCCTGAACAAGGCCGACTCGTAGACGCTTTCAGGCACCTCCGTGCCCTGGCTGAGTTCGACCAGATCGAAGCCGAACTCCATTCCCACCGACAATCGCCTGGTCTGGGTGAAGCTTTCAATCCCGGGGGGAGTTCCGCGGAACCGATTCCGGGATTCTTCCGTGAATCCCTGGAAGAATAAATCCAGGTGCCGGTTCAGTCGTCCGCGAAGCGCCGGTGAGAGCCTTTTTCCGGTACGGATGGACAGATCCGTGAGTACCTCGGTGAAAGGAGTCTGCTCCCGTGCGGGGGCAGGGTCCTTCCCGGTGTTGATGATGCCCATCAGGCGCCGGTGGACCGGATCCCAGGCGTCGGGATTGTCGTAGACCTTCAACGTGTGCAAGTCGTCCAGGATGAAGGTGACGAAAAGCCATTCCGCGCAGAGGCAGAGATCCTCGAACGAGGCTTCTGGATAGGTCCAGGCAACAAATTTCCCGTAGCCCGCTTCCAGTCGCTCCCGACCGGCCCGTGTCTCTGCCAGTCCGAGACGCTTTCCGAGTGAGCGGACATACTCCTCGATCCGCTCAGAGTATGGGCTTTCAGCCGGGGGTGTGGGCTCCGCGTACGTCGGGATCATGGCGAGCATTGAGTCCTCCATGTCTATGGCGCCGGAGTTTGCCAAGGCGGGTGAGGCGTGGGACAGGCTGCCCGCTCGCGCAGCGAGAAGCCGAGGAGTCGGTGGCCGATCGATGCTTCACGAGGTCCTGGGAGGACATCTCCGTCTGCGCTGTTGGCGTGCCTCACGGGCGTGCTCCGAGAGGGCCGAGGCAGCGGCGGCCGCGGCGGGAGGGGCCAGAACGGGTGGCGGCACGGGCTCCCCTTCCACGATGGCGCGAGCAGGACGTGCCGCCCACGGCGGTACAGCATCTATCACATCGCAGTTGCGTCCAGACCGGAAGTGGCCGTCTTTGATCCGGACGTGAACATGTTGCACTCACATCTGGACGGTCGCCCGATCAGGATGCGCACGCCCCTTCTGTTGACTCCGACTGTCAGGACGCCGCTCGGGACGTCGGTGGAGGGCGAGTTGAGCGTATTTGGTGTCCGGTGCGGGAACGAAGCCGGTCTTCGTGGCCACCCGGTAGGACGCCTCGTCGGGGACGGCGTGGAGTAGTCCGAGGCGGTGGAAGCCGATCTCGTCGAGACCCCGGCGAGTCAGGATCGCCGTCGCGCGCGGAGTGATGCCCCGGGCCGCGGCGCGGCCCGGTAGGCGAGTTCGGCGCAGCCACGCGTCGGTCCACCGCGCGCCTCGCCCTCCGACTCGATCCGCGAGAACAGGGTCGCGACCGGCTCAGCCCCCCGCTGTCGGCGTTCCCTCGTACGCTTGATCGTGATGAGACGCAGAAGCCCGGTCCCTCCCTCTCCCCTGCCACAGCGTGGCGGGGTCGATCCAGTGCGGGTGAAGCTGCCGCAGGGGGCGGCGTGGGCGACCGTGCGTGATCATCTGGTGGAGCGGCTCGCGGCCGAGGCGGGGGTGATCGACGGGATGCTGGACGCGGGGCTGATCGTGGACGCCGCCGGGCGTGCCGTGCCGCGCGACATGGCGTACGTGCCGGGCATGTTCGTGTGGTTCCACCGGGAGCTGCCGTACGAGGTGCCGGTGCCGTTCGCGCTGGACGTCGTGTACCGCGACGAGCACGTGGTCGTCGCCGACAAGCCGCATTTCCTGGCCACGACACCGCGCGGCAGTCATGTCGCGGAGACCGCGCTCGCGCGGCTGCGCCGGGAGCTGGGCCTGCCGACGCTGGGCGCCGCCCACCGCCTGGACCGGCTGACCGCCGGTCTGGTGCTGTTCACCGTGCGCCCTGCGGAGCGCGGCGCGTACCAGTCGCTGTTCCGCGACCGGCTCGTCACCAAGGAGTACGAGGCCGTCGCGCCGTACGATCCGGCGCTCGCTCTGCCGCGCACCGTGCGCAGCCGGATCGTGAAGGAGCGTGCGGTCATGGCGGCGCGCGAGGTCGAGGGCGAGCCCAATGCCGTCAGCGCCGTGGAGCTGCTGGAACAGCGGAACGACGGGCTGGCCCGCTATCGGCTGAGGCCCCGCACCGGGCAGACGCACCAACTGCGCGTGCACATGAGCGCGTTGGGGGTGCCGATCCTCGGCGATCCCCTCTATCCGGTGGTGACCGCCCCCGTGGCGGACGGTGACTTCCGGCGACCGCTCCAACTGCTGGCGCGGGTACTGGAGTTCACCGATCCGGTCACGGGGTGCGAGCACCGGTTCGTCAGCCCGCGCGTGCTGCGGGCCTGGTCGTCGTACGACGAGTGGGCCGGGTAGCCCCGGTGCCCGGTCGGCTCACATGCCGCGCCACCAGCGCTGGAGGCGCCGGAACACGCCCGGTCGGGGGGCCGGTTCGGGCGTTGGCGCCGGCGTCTGGGCAGTGGTCGGGGCCGCGGGCTCCGGAGCCGCCGTCTGCGGCTGGGGCCTGCTGACCTGCCAGTCGCTGGGATTCTGTGACGGCACGGCGTACGCAGGCCGTGCCATGACGTCCTGCTGGGGCTTGGGCGCGAACCTCACCGGCAGTTCCACCAGGTGCCGGTTCGAGATGGACGCTCGCCAGCGCAGCTCGTGCTCCTCGCAGTCGAGTTGGACGTCCGGGAGGCGGGTCAGCAGCGCATCGACACCGACGTCGGCGATGGCTCGCCCGATGTCCTGGCCGGGGCACTCGTGGGGACCACCGCTGAAGGCGAGGTGGGAGCGGTTGCCCTGCATGTTGGCCTTGAGGTCGGGACGGACGCGCGGGTCGACATTGCCCGGCTCCATACCGAGGATGAGGCCGTCGCCCTTGCGGATGCGCCGGCCACCCAGCTCGGTCTCCTGCTTGGCGACGTACGGGAGGATGGTGCTGAACGGCGGCTCGTCCCACAGGGACTGCTCGACCGCCTGGGGCACCGTCATCTGGCCGCCGTTGAGCTGGGCGCGGAACCCCGGGTCGGTGAGCACGACCCGCAGCACGTTGGCGAGGAGGTTGGCGGTCGCCTCGTACGCGACGATCAGGACGACGCGCAGGTGCTGGGCGACCTCCTCGTCGTTGAGCTGCGCCGGGTCGTTGATCAGCCGGCTGGTGAAGTCGCCCTTGGGTTCGGCCCGGCGGCGGACGGTGAGCCGCATCAGCACGTCCATGATGTACGCGTTGCTGGCGATGGCGGTCTCGGTGCCCTTGAGCATGTCGCGAGCGGCGTGCACGATCCGGTCGTTGTACTCGTCGGGCATGCCGAAGATCTCGCACATCACCGCCATCGGCAGGTGCTCGGCGAACTGGCCGACCAGGTCGGCCCTGCCCTCCTCGCAGAACTTGTTGACGAGGTGCTGGGTCGCGCGGTTGATGTGACGGCGGATGCCCCGGTGGTCGATGGTCGACATGGCGCTGGTGACCGCTCCGCGCAGCCGCAGGTGCTCGTCGCCCTCGGCGTGGCAGCAGATGGGCTGCCAGGCGATGATCGGCATGAGCGGGTGATCCGGCTTGACCGTGCCGTCCTGCAAGGCGGTCCACAACCGGGTGTCACGGCTGTACTGCGAGGGGGTGCGCACCATGTGCATGTTCTCGCCGTGGCCGAGCACCACCCAGATCGGCACGTCCTCGTGGAGCAACGCGGGGGCCACCGCGCCGTGTTCGGCGCGGAGTTTCTCGTACACGGCTCCCAGGTCCTCCGCCTCGGGGCCGTACAGCCGGCGCAGGCCGCCGGGGCCCTTGCCGTGGGCGGGGCAACCGGGGGGCGGACCGAGCGAGGGGTCGTCCGTACCGGTCAGGGAGTGGGATTCAGGCGTCACGATGATCGCTCCGAGCTGAAGTGGATCCGGTGTCTGGGGAGTTGGTGAAAACCGGGAGGGGACTCCGTGCGGGACGACACGGCTCCCGGCCCTGGGGACTCGTACGGCGTGCGGTTCAGGCAACCGGTGGAACCGGTACCGGGCTCATGTCGACGCCCCCGTCATCGTCAGGGAGTGCAGGAAGCGCATGAGGGTCATCAGGACGTCCCGGCTGGAGGCCCGGCGTCGCACGTCACAGCGGATGATCGGGATCTCCTCGGCCAGGTCGAGCGCCTGGCGCAGTTCCTCGACGGCGTACCGGGGTGCGTCCGGGAAGTCGTTGACCGCGACGACGAAGGGCACACCGCGCTCCTCCAGGCGTCCCATGACGTCGAAGCTGACCTCCAGCCGACGGGTGTCGATCAGGACGACCGCGCCGAGCGCGCCCTCGAACAGTCCGTTCCACAGGAACCAGAACCGCTCCTGGCCGGGGGTGCCGAACAGGTAGAGCACCAGCTCGTCCGTGACGCTGATGCGGCCGAAGTCCATGGCCACGGTGGTGGCCGTCTTGGACTTGGAGCCGAAGTTGTCGTCGACTCCGATGCCGGCCTGCGTCATGGTCTCCTCGGTCGTCAGCGGCCTGATCTCGCTGACGGAGCCCACCATGGTCGTCTTGCCGACGCCGAAACCGCCCACGATCACGATCTTCACGGCGGCCTGCGCGGTGCGCGGCAGGTGGTCCTCGGCCCGTGGACCCGTGATGGTGTCAGAGTTTTTGAAGTCCATGCATCACCGCTTCGAGGAGGGAACGGTCGGCCCGCGCCTGCCTGACGACCGGTGCGCGCGCCTGTACGAGTTCGGCCGTCAGGAGCTCGGTGAGCAGGACGGTCACCACGCTGATCGGCAGGTTGAGATAGGCCGAGATCTCGGCCACGGACAGGGGGGCCTGGCAGATCCGGAGCAGCGCCGACTGCTCCGGCGCGGCGGAGTGCGGCGGATCGGCGCGCGCCACGATTAACGTGACGAGGTCGATGGGGGCCCGCTCGCAGTCCTCGCCGGTGAGGATGTAGAGCCGCTCGGGCGGGCGGTCCCCCGCACTCTCCTGGGGCCCTTCCACGGCCGGCGGGGGAGGTTGCTCCTGCTTGGGTTTGCGCCGCCGGCGTTGCGGAGGCGTCATACGGTCTGCCCGTTCCGCCGCGGCGGACTGGTGAGATGGGAGCCGATCCGGTCGACGAGGTCGCGCATGCGGTTGCTCATCAGCCCGGGCTCCGCGCTCTCGTTGGCGAGCACCGCGAGATAGGCGTTCGACCCCGCGGCCATCAGGTAGAAGTAGCCGCCGTTGATCTCGATGATGACCATCCGCATCTGGCCGTCGCTCTGCGGGATCTCGCCGGCGACGGCCCCGGCCAGGCTCTGCAGTCCCGCGCAGGCCGCGGCGACGCGGTCGGCGGTGTCCGGGTCGCCGCCGTAGCGGGCGATCCGCAGGCCGTCGGCGGAGAGCACGACGATCTGCTGGATGCCGGGTACGCCGTCGGCCAGATCCTTGAGCATCCAGTCGAAGTTGGCTCGCTGCTGGATCACTTGAGATCTCCCTCGTCGTCGGCGTCGGTGCGGGCCGGCTCGTTGTTCACGGTGGAAGCGGTGGACGCCGTCGGGTCGTCCGGGTTCCGGGTGAAGGCGTTCGGGTCCGGGTCGCGCTTGAGGCCGGCCATGAACGCCTCGACCCACATGCCTGGCGGGGGCAGCTCCTTCGCCGGTTCGGGCTCGGGCTGCCACACGGGCGCGGCGGCCATGGCGGCCTCGGCCGCGGCCTCCGCGGCGGC
>NZ_JAPWHT010000346.1:0-11184 GCF_027270795.1 Streptomyces sp. ActVer | reverse complement strand
TATCGGCGGGCAGAGTCGGCAGGGCGGCCCCCACGTTTTCCACGGCGGCCAGTTCGCGCTCGGTCTCGTCATCGAGGGCGTGCCCGGTGAGGGAGCGCCAGATGGAGTCCAGGGCGAAGCGGCGCATCTCCTGGCCGACATCGAAGGGCTGCCCGGTCCGGGCGTACCCGTCCCAGCGTCCGGCGGTGGTCCGGGCGGCATCGGTGATCCGCTGTTCGTAGCGGCGCATCCCGGTACCGGTGAACTGGGACTGCAGCAAACGGCGTTGCTGTTTCCACGCCGCACCGGTGGCGGCCAGGACACCGTCGCCGATCAGTACACGGGCACGGTGGGAGCGCTTGACGTACCGCTCCGGGTGCCGGGCGAGTACGTGCTGGACCGCTTGCGGGTCGGTGACCAGAACGGTGGGGGCCGGCCCGAGGCGGAACGCGGCGACGCCGCCGAACTGCTCGCGCACCTGGGACAGCAACTCGACCAGTTCGCCTCCGCCCGAATGCCACTGCTTCACCAGCTCAGGCTCGGCTTCGGGGACCGGCCGCCCCGTTCCGGGGGCGTTCGAAGGGGAGCCGAGACCGGCTTCAGCGTCCATGTTTCCTCTCCTGGTCAACCGCCGGGCTCGGCCGCAACGAAGCGCCGACGCCAAGGCGGACTGTACGGGAGCCGACACGTCGCGTGACAGTCCAGCTTGGCGCGGCCTCCGTCGCCCGAACGGTATCCGGCACGGCCCGGACACCGTCGCCCCGCGCCGCGCGCGGAACCCCCTTCGCCCTAGACTCGGACCATGGACAGGACCGACCGCGCCAGCCGGATGATCGCGGCACCACCGGCGGCTGTCTACGACGCCCTCATGGACCGGGAGTCGCTGGAAGCCTGGTTGCCGCCGGACGGCATGCGCGGGCGGGTCGAGTGGTGGGATCCCCGGCCCGGTGGCGGGTTCCGGATGGTTCTCACCTACCTCGACCCCACCGACAGTCCCGGCAAGACCTCGGACGCGACGGATGTCGTCGACGTGGGGTTCGCCGAACTGGTGCCACCGGAACGCGTGGTGCAGCGGGCGGTGTTCGAGGCCGACGACCCGTCGTTCGCGGGAACCATGACGATGACCTGGCAGCTCGCTGCCGCCGGTGACGGAACCGAGGTGACCGTCACCGCCACGGATGTGCCGCCCGGCATCGACCAGGCGGACCACGAAACCGGGATCGCCTCCTCGCTGGCCAACCTGGCGTCGTACCTCGAAGGGGCCGGCTGACTCAGGTCGGCTGCGACCGGGCCCGGCAACGTCGACGGCAGGAGGTGGTCCCGCTTCCGGCCTGGACCAGTCGGACGGGCGCAGGTTGCTCTGGAGATCGCCCGCGCCCGTGATGATCGAGGTGTAGAGCCCGGAGCAGGCATTGAACTTCTCGGTGGTGGCGGCATCGACCGTGGTCTCGGGCACTGTGGCGCACAACTGGGTGAAGTCCTGGTCGTATTGCTCGTTGATGGCGGTGGTGCCGTCCAGTGTCGCCTGGTAGCGGTCCTTGTCGGGACGAGCCTCCACCTCTTTGCGCAACCGCTCGGTGATCGCGTACACGGCCGCCGCATGGGTCTCGCAGGCACTGCCCACGCCTGCCGTGCAGCCGTCGGGCTTCGCGTTCACCGCCTCGCTGATCCTGTCGTGCGACTTCGCCTCCAACCTCAGGGATTCGCCGCCCTGTTCGTCGGTGGAGCCTCCACAGCCCGTGGTCGCGGCCATGACCCCGCAGACCAGCAGCGGTATCAGCGGCCGAAGCCCCGTACCGGCTCGCATCGCGCCCCCTGCCGTCGTGTCCTGCCCGCCTGGGCCGGGCGGAGGGCCGAGAGCGTGGCGCAACCGTGCCGAACCGGTCCGGAGTGATCGGGCGGACCTCGACGACGGCACCGTCTGGCCGACCGCCTACGCCCCGCCGAACCGAACGATCCCCCGGCGGCGACACTGGCTGCGACAGGGGGATCGGTGCAGCGTCGTCAGCCCTTGTCGACCAGGGCGATCAGTTCGGTGGCGACGGCCAGGGACTCGTCGACGCTGTGGACGGCGTACATGGAGTCGACCATGAAGTGGTCGATGCCGGTGCGCTCGTGGACGGTCTTGATGGTGTCGGCGACCTGCTGGGTCGAGGTGCCCGCATCGATGTTGACCCGCAGGACGGCATCGATCGCGGACGGGTCCCGGCCGGCCTCCCGGGCCCACAGTTCGATGGCCGCCCGCTGGTTCACCAGCCCGTCGACGTCCACGTAACTCGGCACCACGACCAGCGGCAGCCAGCCGTCACCGCGCTCGGCGACCCGGCGCAGGGCGCGCTCGGACATGGCGCCGAGGTAGAAGGGCGGACGGGGACGCCGGGCGGGCTTGAGGGGGGAGTGGTGCAGGGGCACCGAAATCAGCTCACCGCCGTACTGGGCCGACCTCCGCCGCGGTGGGCCGCGCGTCCGGCCCCTTCGAGAGGCAGCGGGTCAAGAAGGCGGTCCACTCCCTGTCCGGTACGCCGACGAGGTCCGGGTTCTCGTGCAGCGTCCGGTACACGATCTGCGGTGCCGTACCCCCGCCGTGCGGATTGCGGCCCGTCGCCGCCAGCGCGAGCAGTGCCCCGAGCGCGAACACATCACAGGAGGCGGCGGGTTCGGTGGCGTACGTGATCTGCTCCGGAGCCATGAAGCCGACGGAGCCGAGCATGTCTCCGCTCCCCGTCAGGGCCTCGTCCGAGGGGCCCGAGGCAGGCCCGTCACCGAGCGCCTTCGCGATACCGAAGTCGATGACGCGCGGGCCCTGGCCGGTGACCAGGACGTTCGCCGGCTTCAGGTCGCGGTGCACCAGTCCCGCCGTGTGGATCGCGGTGAGTGCCTCGGCGAGAGCGGCACCGAGCGAGGCGAGGTCGCCGGCTGCCAGTGGCCCGTACCCGGCCACGGCCTCCGACAGAGTGGGGCCCGCGCAGTACTCGACGGCCAGCCACGGCAGCGGGGCCTGCGGCTCCGCTTCGAGCACGGCCGCCGTGAACGGGCCGGTCATGGCGCGCACCGCCTGCACCTCACGCCGCAGCCGCTCCCGGAACAGCGGCTCGGCGGCGAGGTGCGCATGCATCACCTTGACCACGACAAGCCGCCCCGACCCCGAACGCGCCAGATACGCCCTGCCCATGCCACCCGCCCCGAGCAGCGCGAGCGTCCGGTACTCCCCGAACTCGAACCGGCCCATCGGCCCCCCTGCCTGTACGCCCCGTGCGCCGATGATCCATGCGACGCCTGTACGGCTCCAGAGGCTCCCGGGAACCCGAAACGCTCAACGGACGGCTCCGGCGGCGGGCAAGGCCGACTGAGCGGCCGCTCCGAGGCCGGCATCGGAAGCGGACGCGTCAGAGGTGACTGCCCCACCGGACGAACAGGGTGGGGTCGTTCATCGCGCCGCGGGGCGGAAGGATGTCAAAAAGGTGTTGAGGGCCTGCTGGTTGGCGGGAGTGTTCCAGTCGTCGGCAGGGGTCGTCCACCTGATGGAGTAGCCGAGGTTGGTGTCGACGAGCAGCGCGCGGGCGAGCGTGCGTGTGCGCTCGGGGTCGCCGTCGGCGAACCATTCCAGATCGGCTGCCCGTCCACCGGAACCGTCCACGCCCCGGATGTCGCCGATGCGGTCGAAACCGGGGGTGAGGCGCCGCAGTTGGGGCTCGAAGTCGCGCCAGACGGTGACGGGGTCGGATGAGGGGACGCTGCCGAAGGTGATCCTCAGTGCGCGGGGGTCGCCCGTGGCGCCGAACGTGACACTGAAGGCGTTGTCCGGCCGCCCGGTGTCCTTGATGCGCCGCCAGTCCGAGGGCAGTTGGACCGAGAACCCTTCCGGCGCGTCGTAGCGCTTGGTGGCCGGCGGTGCCGTCTTCTCGGCGGAAGCCGTGGGGGAGGGGGTGGCGGGCTTGCCCGGGTCCGATGCGTCGGCCGAAGCGCTGCCGGTCGGTTCCGCGGAGGGACGAGCAGGGGTGGAAGCCGCGGGAGGCGGCGCGGCCGCGGGACCGGATGCGGTGGGTACGGGGCCGGAGGCGTCGGGTGCGTCCGAGGCCGGTCTGCTGTTCACGGCGAGCACGACCGGGATGGCCACGACGGCCAGCGCGGAACCGACGATGGCGAGGACGATGGGCCGCTTCCTGTGCCAAGTCCGTTCCGTTCCTTGCGCGTTCCCGTAAGCTCCGCGCAGCCTGAACATGTGCGACTGCTGGGCCGAGTCCTCGCTGACCATGCGGCTCAGTGCCTGGCGCAGTACCGGTTCGGTGAGCCGTTCGTTCGGGTTCTCGCGGAGCAGCCCGTGAATGGTCTGGCGCAGCCGGCCTGTGTGGACGTCGTCCCCCGACGATCTTTCCCCCTCTCCCTGGGCCCCCTCTCCCACATACACCTGCGCGAAGGTCGAACTGCCTTCGCCACGCCCCTGGTTCGGAGCCGGCGGCCGACCCTCGGTCATGGTGTGCAGCAGCGCCCCCAGGGCCCACAGATCCGTCGAGGGATCGATCGCCTCACCACGGATCTGTTCCGGAGAAGCGTACGAAGGTGCGGTCGCCCTCAAGGACCGGGTCGCTCCGGTCAGTCCGAACCCCGTGACCACGACCCCGCCGTCCGCCTTGACGAAGACCTGGTCGGGACCGAGGTCGCCGTGCGTGACGCCAAGTCGGTGCGCGGCCGCGAGCACATCGAGGATCTGCAGGCCGATGTGGACCGCCCGGGGCTGGTTGAACGGCCCACGCCGGTCGAGGAGTTCGCTCAGGGACCGGCCCTCGATCGGTTCCATGACGGTCCACAGGCGGCCGTCCTGCTCGGTGACATCGAGGACGGTGGCCACCTGGCCGGGGGCGGCGGCCTCCAGATCCGCGGTCTCCCGCAGCACCCGGGCTGTGGTCTGGCGGGACGTCTCCTCGCGCAGGACGGTGGGCAGCCGTGCTTCCGCCAAGAACACCAATCGGCCGGACGCCATGTCCTGGCCGTGCCAGCCGACTCGGAATTCCTCTCGGTGCACGATCTGGAGCGGTCGATACCTCCCGGCGATCAACTCATTTGTGGAGGCCTGCGCTTCTGCCATGCTGATCCTTCACTGCGCCCGTGGTTTGCACCTTGGCCATGAGTACGAAGGCAATGCCGGTGAGTGTTCAATCAGGCGTGATCGCGCTTTCCGGCGGTGCGGCACGTCGAGGCTCCGAGGCCGGACCGTATTTCCCCAACTGGCCTCAGGCGAAAAGGATTTGGCGCAGGACGCGGCTCAGATGAACGCGCAGTTCGTCCGCGGACATTTCGGCGAGCCTGCCCACCTTGACGATGTAGCGGGTGAAGGTGACGCCGATCAGTTGCGCGGCGAGCATCCCGATGCGGACGTCCATGTCATCGCCGGTGAGCGCCTCGCGGTAGGCCGACTCGCTGTGGCCCTGCATGGCGGTGTAGAGATTCGCCGCGGCGGTCTCGTTGGTGGCGGCACTGCGCAGGAGCGCGACGAACGGGTCGCCTGAGGGGTTGCTCTCCATACGCTCGACGAAGCCGGCGGCGATCCGCTCGGGGAGCGTTTCGCGGTCACCGGCGACGATGTCGGTCAGGTCGCGAGTCCCGGGTACCGCCGCCAGGAAAAGGCGCTCCTTCGAGGTGAAGTGCAGCATGACCAGGCCGTGCGTGACACCGGCCCGGCGGGCGATGTCACGAATCGTCGCCCGTGCGTAGCCCCGTTCGGTGAAGGCCTCGCGGGCGGCTTCCAGGATGGCTGCGCGGCTCGCCTCCGGATCGCGTCGACGGCCGGTGGCCGATGCCCGCGCCGGAGCCTTGTCGGGGCGTGAGGTTGTTGGCACGCCCTTACTGTACGCGCGTACAGAACAGCCTCGCGAGGGCCGTTCGATGCGGTACTGTCCAATCGGTCATTAGTGGAGTCGGGCCGCGCCAGCAGGCGCACGTCACTCTCAAGCCCGTCCAGAACGTGAAGGGGACTTCCGTATGAGTACGTCCATCGTCATCGGCGGCAGCGGCGGACTCGGCCGCGCCATCGCCCAGCGATTCGCCGACCGTGGTGACTCCGTCGTCGTCACCAGCCGGGACAAGGCACGGGCCGAGACGACGGCGGAGGAAATAGGAAACAGGGTCCGGGGCATGGCGCTCGACCTGTCCCAACCCGACACGATCGCGCACGCCCTCGGCGGCATCACCGAAGTCGACCAGCTGGTCGTCACGGCCATGGATCCCGTTCCGAACTCCCTGGCCGACTTCGATCTCACCGACGCCGTCCGCGTCGTCACCATCAAACTGGTCGGATACGCCGAAACGGTCCGCGCGCTGCGCGACCGCTTCAACCCGGCCGCTTCAGTCGTCCTCTTCGGCGGTCTGGCGAGGGAACGTCCTTACCCCGGTTCGACGATGGTGACCACGTTCAACGCCGGTCTGACCGGCCTGGTCAAGACCCTGGCCGCCGAGATCGCCCCGCACCGGGTCAACGCCCTGCACCCCGGCGTGATCGGAGACAGTCCCAAATGGCGTGACGTCACGGACCACCCGCACCTCCGCCGCACACCCACCGGACGACTTGTCACCATGGCCGAGATCGCCGACGCCACCGACTTCCTCCTACGTAACGCAGGCATGAACGCTCACGATCTGAACGTCGACGGCGGCATGCTGATCACCTGACAGAAAGCGGCTCATCGCATGGCGGCGTCAGTGTGCGGCGCCGCCGAAGCCGAACTCGTTGCCGTCCGGGTCGTGGTGGGTGATCTTGCACATGCCTTCTGCGTAGGTCTCGCGGGCAGTGGGCTCCAGTCCCCGATCAAAGATCTGCGCGACACGGGTGTCGAGGTCGTCGACCAGGATGGTGTGCACGGCGTTTCCGGCCCGACCGGGCCGCTGCGCGATGTATACGTACCGGTGTTCCGCCAGTTCCCATACGGCTTCCGTGTCGTGCGGGAAGAACGTCGGCGGGGTGCCGAGGAGTCGCTCGTACCAGGGCAGTGCCGCCGTGCAGTCGTTGACGGGGATGCCTGCGAAGAGGCCGAGGGGCCTGCCGTCATGGTAGGTGCGGCGCCTCCGGTGCCCGTGGATACCGCGCTGCCAAGGAGACGAGGATGGGTGCCGTCCCCGATGCGCGGGCGTGGCGGGCTGGGTGAGGGTGAAGTAACGGGGCGCCGCCCGCGAGCGTGGCTTGGCGCGACGCCCCTCCGAGGCCGGGGGCTGGACGTGACTGTCATGGCTGACAGTGGCGAAGCGGGTCGGCGGACGACCGTACCGGCTGATGGCGGTGCTCATTGTGGCGACGGCGTTCCGGTACGTGTGGCCATGGTACTTCGCCCTCGCTTGGCCCAACTGCTGTGGAAGGAGCGGAACATGCCGCAATCCGACGACGAAAGGATCGCCGACCTGGAAGCGCGGCTGCGGCTCGACGATCCCCGCTTCGCCCATGGCTTCGGCCGGGGACGTCCCCGCCGCCCGCGCGAATACCGCCGAGGCAGGGCCTGGCTGGCGATGGCACTCGCGCTCACGGCTGTGGTCGTCGGCGCTGTTCTCCCGCACGGGCTGCTGCTCGCGGCCGGGCTGGTCGCGGCGGCCTGCGCGGTGAACCTGTTCGACACGTCCCGCCGACGCCACCTCCGGCCGCCCCGGTCATGAGTCGGACCGGGTCCGGGGATGTTCCTCTTACTCCGCCGTGGCACTTCGGGCATGGCCGTCCGTCAAACCGGCGATCGCGAGGCGACGGCGCTCAGTGGCTGCGGGGCGCGTACATGATCACGGCCATCCCGGCGAGGCACACCAGCGCGCCGATGACGTCGTACCGGTCGGGCCGGTAGTCGTCGGCGACCATGCCCCAGGCGATCGACCCGGCGACGAAGATTCCGCCGTACGCGGCGAGGATGCGTCCGAAGTTGTCGTCGGACTGGAAGGTGGCCACCACGCCGTAGAGACCGAGGGCGATGACACCGGCGCCGATCCAGATCCAGCCCTTGTGTTCGCGGATGCCCTGCCAGACCAGCCAGGCCCCGCCGATCTCGAACAGGGCGGCCACGACGAACAGGGCAACGGAACGCGCAACGGTCATGATCGGTGAGCTTACCGACGCGGTGTGCGGGTGAGGGGGGTGCGTTGTCGGGTGCGGGCCCGGTGGGGGCTGGTCGCGCAGTTCCCCGCGCCCCTCAAAGGCAAGGGCTACCGCCCCCTGAAGACAAAGGCCGGGCGCAGCCCCGGCCTTTGTCTTCAGGGCGCGGGGAACTGCGCGATCGGCCCCCACCGGGCCGCGGGTGTCCGTCAACCAGGTGGTTACTTCTCGGTGGGCGCGTCGGGGCTTGGGACGAAGTCCCGGTCCTGGCGCGCCTCAATCCCCGGCGCCGCGGGCTCACGGCGGCGCCGGCCGGTGAGGCGGGTGGCGACCGGTTCGGTGAAGCGGGCGGTGAGGGGGCCGATGATGACCAGGATCAGGACGTAGGCCGTGGCCAGGGGTCCGAGTCTTGGTTCGATGCCGGAGGTGACGGCGAGTCCGGCGATGACGATGGAGAACTCGCCGCGGGCGACGAGGGTGCCGCCGGCCCGCCAGCGGCCCTTGGCGGAGATCCCGGCCCGCTTCGCGGCCCAGTACCCGGTGGTGATCTTCGTGGCGGCCGTGACGACGGCCAGGGCGAGGGCGGGGAGCAGGATGGGCGGGATGCTGGCGGGGTCGGTGTGCAGGCCGAAGAAGACGAAGAACACGGCGGCGAACAGGTCGCGCAGGGGGGAGAGCAGGCCGTGGGCGCCCTCGGCGACCTCACCGGACAGGGCGATGCCCACCAGGAAGGCGCCGACGGCGGCGGAGACCTGCAGTTGCTGGGCGACGCCGGCGACCAGCAGGGTCAGGCCGAGCACCACCAGCAGGAGTTTTTCGGGGTCGTCGCTGGAGACGAAGCGGGAGATGTGGCGTCCGTAGCGGACCGCGACGACCAGGACGAGGCCGGCGACACCCAGGGCGATGGCGAGGGTGGCGCTGCCCGCGGCGAGGCCGGCGCCGGCCAGCAGGGCGGTGATGATGGGCAGGTAGACGGCCATGGAGAGGTCTTCGAGGACCAGGATGCTGAGGATGACCGGGGTTTCGCGGTTGCCGAGGCGGCCGAGGTCGCCCAGGACCTTGGCGATGACGCCGGAGGAGGAGATCCAGGTGACGCCGGCCAGGACGACGGCGGCGACCGGGCCCCAGCCCAGCAGGAGGGCCATCGCGGCGCCGGGCAGGGCGTTCAGGGCGGCGTCCACCAGGCCTGCCGGGTACTGGGTCTTGAGGTTGGAGACCAGGTCGGTGGCGGTGTATTCGAGGCCGAGCATGAGCAGCAGCAGGATGACGCCGATCTCGGCGCCGATCGCGACGAACTCCTCGCTGGTGCCCAGTGGCAGCAGCCCACCCTCGCCGAACGCGAGCCCGGCCAGCAGGTAGAGGGGTATGGGCGAGAACTGGAACCGTCCGGCGAACCGGCCCAGCAGTCCCAGGCCCAGGATGATCGCACCGAACTCGATCAGGAAAATGGCGGAGGAATGCACCGGGTCACTCCCGCCCGAGTATCGCGGCGGCTGCCTCCACACCCTCGCGGGTGCCGATCACGATCAGGATGTCGCCGCCGGCCAGGCGGAAGTCCGGAGCGGGGGAGGGGATCGCCTGCGCCCGCCGCAGAACGGCCACGATCGACGCTCCGGTGTCGGTGCGCATCCGGGTGTCACCGAGGACGCGGCCGTTCCAGTACGAGACCGACGACAGCTCGATCCGCTCGGCCACCAGGCCGAGGTCGGTGGTGGAGAGCAGGTTCGGGCTGTGGTGTGAGGGCGCCAGCGCGTCGATCAGCGAGGCGGTCTCCGGCTCCGTCAGACGCAGCGACTGGGCGCAGGCGTCCGGGTCGTCGGTCCGGTAGACGTTCACCGTGCGGGCGCCGTCCCGGTGCGCGATCACCGACAGGTGGCGTTGCTCCCTTGTGGTGAGGTCGTACTGGACACCGATCCCCGGCAAGGGTGTGGTGCTCATTCGCCCGGCAGGCACAACCCCTCCCCCCTCTTCATCGATCCTTGTGACAGCAGTGCGGCCACGGCGGATTCAGCGAGGTGATCCGGCGCGGCGGGGACTCATGGTGCCACCTGCGAACAGCCTGGGGATATGGGTGTCAGCCCGGATGGACACGGCGTCCCCACAGGGGGCAGGGTGAGGCGGGGGCAGTGGATCCCGTCGCAGGCCGGAGCCCTCGACAGGGCCGTTCGGCGGCGGCAGGCGACAGTGGAGGTGAGCGGTCAGCGGTCACCGGGAAAGGAGCACAAGTCCATGTCGCTGTACTGGCGGATCTTCGTCCTCAACGCGGCCGTGCTCGTCGTCGCGGTCCTGCTGCTCCTGGGACCAGTCACCGTTTCCACCCCGGTGCTGTTCGGCGAGGCACTCGTCCTGCTCGTCGGGCTGATCGTGATGGTGATCGCGAACGCCGTACTGCTGCGCATCGCACTGGCTCCGCTTGCGCGGCTGAACCGTGCCATGGCCACTGTCGACCTCCTCAAGCCCGGCAGCCGCACGACCGCCACCGGCCCCGGCGAGATCGCCGAACTCACCACAAGCTTCAACGCCATGCTCGCCCGGCTGGAGGCCGAACGCGCCACCAGTTCCGGCAGGGCCCTGTCCGCGCAGGAAGCCGAGCGCCAGCGTCTCGCCAGGGAGCTGCACGACGAGGTCGGACAGACCCTCACCGCCGTCCTGCTCCAGCTCAAGCACGCGGCGGACCGCGCACCCCGGCCCGTACGCGATGATCTGCAGCAGGCGCAGGAGACCACCCGCGCCGGACTGGACGAGATCCGGCGTATCGCCCGACGCCTGCGCCCCGGAGTCCTGGAGGAACTCGGTCTCCACAGTGCCCTGCGGGCCCTGACGGCCGAGTTCACCACCTCCCGCCTGAGCGCGACCGCGCACATCACTCCCGGGCTGCCCCGCCTCGACCCGGCCACCGAACTCGTCCTCTACCGCGTCGCCCAGGAAGGGCTCACCAACACCGCTCGCCATACCCAGGTCACCCGGGTCGAGGTCCATCTGCGGGCCCTGCCGGATGCCCGGGTGGGGCTGCTTGTCCGTGACAACGGCCAAGGGATCGGGGCCGCACCCGAGGGAGCCGGCATCAGCGGCATGCGCGAACGCGCCCTCCTCATCGGCGCCGAGTTCCGGATCGGCCAGGGCCCCCACGACGGCACCGGGGT
>NZ_JAPWHT010000345.1:0-11184 GCF_027270795.1 Streptomyces sp. ActVer | reverse complement strand
GGCAACTCCGCCGGTGGCACCACCGCGTCGACCGCTCCCGCCGCCAGCTGCGCCTCCGCCGTGTACGCCGCCGGGTCGGCGTCGGGCGGTCGTACGCGTGAGCCCGCGAAGCCGACCTGGGCGCCCGGGAGCGCGAGGACGACATCGGCCCCCGCGCCCAGGGTGGCCCAGCCGCCGCCGGTGGTGGGGTCGCGCAGGACCGCGATCTGCGGCAGCCCGGCCGCGCGGGTGAGCGTCGACTGCCGTGCCACGCGCTGGAGTTGGACCAGGGCCCGCATGCCCTCCTGCATACGGCTGCCGCCCGTGGCGACGAGGGAGACGACCGGGAGCCGGTGCTCGCGCGCGTAGGCGTAGGCCGCCTCCAGCCGGTCACCCGTGCGCTCGCCCAGCGATCCGCCGAGGAAGCCGAACTCGAAGGAGATCAGCACGGTTGCCGTCCCGCCGACGGTCGCCGTTCCGCAGACGACCGACTCCTCCTCGCCTGTGCGGGCGGCGGCGCGGGCGCGCGAGGCCTCGTACCCCTGCCAGGACAGGGGCCCGTCCGGCCCGTACTCCCCTACGGAACTTGCAGGGCCAGCAGGGCTTGCGGGGTCTACTTGGCCTACGGGGCCCACGGGGCCGGGCAGTTCGGTGAATCCGGACGTGACCAGGTCGATCGCCTCGCGGGCCGTGTACCGCGGGACGCCCTCAGTCATGGGTCAGCGCACGCTTCATGATCTTGCCCATGTCGTTGCGGGGCAGGGCGTCGAGGTGGTGGACGACGCGGGGCCGCTTGTGGGGCGCGAGGCGGCGGGCCACATGGTCCGCCAACTCGTGGACGGTAGGCGGTGATTGGGGATCCGCGGGCACGATCCACGCCACGATCCGCTCACCCAGGTCGGCGTCCGGTTCACCGGTGACCGCGGCCTCGCGCACGCCCGGATGCTCCAGCAGCGCGTTCTCGATCTCGCCCGCCCCGATCTTGTAACCGCCGCTCTTGATCAGGTCGGTGGCCTTCCGGCCGACGATGCGTACGTATCCGTCGGGGTCGCGCACCGCCATGTCACCGGTGCGGAACCAGCCGTCCTCGGTGAAGGCCGCCGCGGTCGCCTCGGGGCGGTTCAGATACTCGGTGAAGAGGTTCGGCCCGCGGACCTGGATCTCGCCGACGGTCTCCCCGTCGTAGGCCTCGACGGCCGTCGTCCCGTCCTCCTCCGTCAGCCGCAGTTCGACGCCCGGCAGCGGGACGCCGACCGTGCCCGCGCGCGGCTCACCGTCGGCGCGGAGGCTGGGCCGGGGGTCCGGGGGTGTCCACCGGGACGAGCACAGCATCAGGGTCTCCGTCATCCCGTACCGCTCGATGACGCGTCGCCCGGTCGCCTCCACGATCCGCTCGTGGTCGTGCACGGGCAGGGCCGCCGACCCCGACACGAGCAGCCGCGCCCTGGCCAGGGCCTTCGCGAGCGCGGGGTCGTCGGGGAGGGTCTCCGCGATCCGGTGGTACATGGTCGGCACCCCGAACAGCATGGTGGCGCCCTCGGTCAACTCCCTTGTCACGCCCGCCGTTTCGAAGCGGCCCAGATGCCGTACGGATCCGCCGCGGCGCAGCGGGCCGAGGATGCCCAGGATCAGGCCGTGCACGTGGAAGAGGGGGAGACCGTGCACGAGGACGTCGTCACCGGTCCACTGCCAGGCGTCCGCGAGGGCGTCGAGGGTGGTGGCGATGGCCCTGCGGGGGATGACGGCGCCCTTCGGGGGGCCGGTGGTGCCGGAGGTGTAGACGATGAGGGCGGGGGTTTCGGGGGTGAGGCCGGGTGACCCGATGGGGGCGGCGGGGGCGCCGGTGGCAGGAGACGCCGCCCCCGTGCCGCGTACGTCGATGTCCGCGGCGGCGTGGATGTCGACGCGTTCCAACGCGGCCAGTGCGGGCGGGAGTTGGGTGCCCGGTGCCGCGAGTACCAGTGTCGGCGCGCTGTCCGACACGATGTGCCCCAGCTCGCTCTCGCCCGACTTCGGGTTGAGCGGTACGGCTGGGACACCGGCCAGCAGCGCGGCGACCACGGCGACGGCGGTCTCCAGGGTGGGGGTGGCCCAGACGGCGATCCGGCCCGCCCCCGCGACTCGGGCGGCGAGGGGGGAGGCGGTGGCCGCGAGCCCGCCGTAGGTCAGGGAGCGGTCGCCGAAGCGCAGGGCGGGCCGGTGTGCGCCGGTGCCGTCCGGGTCCGCCTGGGCCTCGGTCAGGGCCGGGAAGAGATCCGGGGAGAGAGGGGACACGCGTCGTACTCCTTTGTCGTTCGTCGAAGGTCGCCCGTAGGGAACCGCCGTGGGAAGCCGCCGTCGGAAGCCGCTGTCCACACGGTTGGCGCGGCCGGTGTCATCCCCAGCCGGGGACCACCAGCGCGAGCCACACCACGGCGGGTACCACGGCCACCACGATCCCTCCGTACATCATCAACTGCCGGAAGAAACGCTCCCGGTCGACGCCTGGTGCCGCCGCGAGCACCAACGCTCCGTTCGTCGAGAACGGGCTCACGTCCACCACCGTCGCCGACACCGCGAGCGCCGCCACCATGCCGACCGCCCCGATCTCGCCCTGCGCCAGGAACGGCACGGCCAGCGGGATCAGCGCCCCCATGATGCCGACGGACGAGGCGAACGCGGAGACCAGCGCGCCGATGTAGCAGAGGAGCACGGCGGACAGCAGCGGGACGCCGATGTCGCTGACGCCCTCGCCGGCCCAGTCGATCGTGCCCATCTCGTCCAGGACGCCGACGTACGTCAGCACACCGCAGATCAGCAGGACCGTCGGCCAGGCGATCTGGGAGACGGCGTTGCGGCTGTCCTCCGGCCAGCAGGTGCTGAGGAGAACGGCGAGGGTGATCGAGGTGAGGCCGGCATCGAGGTCGAAGGCGAGCACGGCGACGACCAGGGCGACGAGAGCGGCGAGGGTCGCCGTACGGGCGGGGTTGAGCCGCGTGGTGTCGTCCTCGGGCTCCGCTGAAGGTTTCTCTTCACGGTCGGCTTCAAGGCCCTCGGGCGCGCTCTTCGCGTCGCCGCCCGCGCCGGCCGGCGACGAGGCCGAGACCGCCGAAGAGTCCGCCGACGACGGGGAGGAGGACGCAGAGGACGACACCGAGGACGACACCGACGAGGACGCAGAGACCGAGGCCGTTTCCGTGACCGTGCCGTCGTTCCGCAGCTTCAGCCCGCCGAACAGGACGAACACCACCGCCGCGATCACGAGGTTGACGACGAGCGAGGCGAGGAACAGGGCGATCTCGTTGCCGGGCAGCTTCTCGCGCTCGACGATGCCGTTGACGATCGTCCCGTAGATGCTGATCGGGGAGAAGCCGCCGCCCTGTGCGCCATGCACCACCATCGCGCCCATCAGCAGCGGGCTGATGTGGTAGCGCGAGGCGAAACTCAGCGCGATCGGCGCCACGATGGCGACGGCCGCCGGGCTGACCGCGCCGATCGCGGTGAGCGCGCCCGTCAGCACGAACATCACCCACGGGATCAGTACGACCCGCCCGCGCACGAGCCGGATCGAGGCGTGCACCAGCCAGTCGGTGGTTCCGTTGGCGCGGGCGATCGCGAACAGATAGGTGACGCCGACGAGTACGACGAAGAGGTCGCCGGGGAATCCGGCGAAGATCTTGTCGGCGTCGAAGTCCGCGACCAGTTCGCCGACTCCGTAGGCGGCGGCGAAGGCGAGGGCACCCATGTTGATGGAGCGGGTGGTGGCGATCACGAACACCACGACGAGCACAAGGATCGAGATCAGTTCGGCGGACATACGGGCTCCCGTCTTTGGGTCCCTTGTCGAGCGGGTGGCGAGCGGAGTGGCTGATCGGCCAAGTGATGATTGGCCAAGTGGCTGAACCACATTGGGTGGTGCTCGTGGAGAGCGTCAAGAGAACTGACGTAAATTGGCTCAGCCACTCATCCACTGGGCCACTTGTCCACAGCGTCGCTGAGCCGGTCACCCCCGGTGTTACGCTGCGCCCACAGGGGGACGAACCACCCGCAAGAGGTGACAAGGGGGACGGGCATGACCGACGCGCTGCGCCCGATGACGGCCAAGCCGCGCCTGTACGAGCAGGTCCTCGACCGGTTGCGCAGTTACGCGGCCGAGGGCGGCCTTGGTGCGGGCGACCGACTCCCGCCCGAGCGCGACCTGGCGGCCCGCCTCGGCGTCAGCCGCGCCTCGGTGAAGCAGGCCATCGTGGTCCTGGAGGTGCAGGGCCTGGTCGAGGTCCGCCACGGCGGCGGGACCTACCTGGTCCGCGACACCCTCGACGCCGAACCGGTGGAGCAACTCGTGGAGCGGCGCCGCCGGTTGCCCGACGTGCTCGACGCCCGCGAGGCCCTGGAGACCAAGCTCGCCGAACTGGCCGCCGAGCGCCGCACCGACGAGGACGTCGCCGCCATGGACTCCGCCCTCGTCCACATGCGGGACGAGATCCAGGCGGGCGGACACGGAATCGAGGGCGACCGGCTCTTCCACGCGGCGGTCACGGCCGCCGCACACAGCGGCATCCTCGCCGAGTTCATGCGCTCCATCGCCGACCAGATCACCGAGAGCCGCCACGAGTCGCTGCGCCAGCCGAGCCGCCCCACCCGTTCACTCACCCAGCACCGCGCGATCTTCGACGCGATCGTCGCCCGGCAGCCGGGCCGGGCGGGCGCCGCGATGCGCCGGCACGTACAGACGGTGGCGAGGGTACGACTGCTGGACTGGGACCCGGAGGAGAACGACGAACAGGGTCCTTGACGGCCGTGGTGACGAAACAGGGTTCCTCACGGCCGTAGCGACGAACAGGGCCTCCGGCGGCCGTGGTTAGGATCCGGTGCCATGACCGCGTCCGGCACCACGCCCCATGCTTCCCCTGCGTCCCCTGTGAACGGGCGAGAGCCCACCATCCTCGCCACCTCGGGCGGCCACCGGGCCGGGGGCGGCCGGACCATGGTGACGTTCAACTCCCTTGTGCATCACGCGGTCGAACTGTCGGGCGCCCACGGCCGCCGCCCCCGCGTCCTGTACCTGGGTACGGCCATAGGCGACGCGGAACACTTCACGGCCCGTATGACCGAGGCCGCACGCGTGGCGGGCTTCGACCTCACGCCCCTGAACCTCTTCCCGATGCCGAACCTCGACGACATCGAGGGCACCGTCCTCGACCAGGACGTCGTCTGGGTCATGGGCGGCTCGGTGGCGAACCTCCTCGCGGTCTGGCGGGTGCACGGCCTCGACGGCATCCTCCGCCGGGCCTGGCGCTCGGGCGTCGTCCTCAGCGGTGTCAGCGCGGGCTCGATCTGCTGGTTCCGGGGCGGCACCACGGACTCCTTCGGGCCCGAACTCCGCCCGGTCACCGACGCGTTGGGCTTCCTCCCCTACGGCAACGGCGTCCACCACGACACCGACGCCGGCCGCCGCCCACTGGTCCACGAACTCGTCGCGAACGGCACCCTCCCCACCACCCACTGCACCGACGACGGAGTGGGCCTCGTCTACCGCGGCACCGAACTGGTCGAGGCGGTCACCGAAGGCCCCGGCAAGGGCGCGTACATCGTGACCCGCGACGGCGACACGGCCGTCGAGGAACGGGTCGAGCCGCGCAGGCTGCCCGCAGTTTCCTAGTTCCCGCATCACATCCGCGTCCAATGGGTACGGGAGTGCTGCCCAGAGCCGCCGCCATCTCCGTCACTGGAACCGGCTTGTCGATGGCTGGATTCGCCTGAGTCTCCGCGCGACCGGGTCGTGACCTTGAAGACCGCCCACACGGTCTTGCCAGGGACGTGCTGAACGACGCCGAAGTCATCAGCCAACTCGCCGACCAGAAAGAGCCCCCGCCCCGTGCATCTTTCCGTGTCGGGGTGCCGGACCTCTGGACGACCGTCACCGCTGTCGCGGACCTCCAGTCTGAGTACGGCACCCTCCAGGAGCAGCCGGACGCAGAACTCCCGTCCTGGCGGCGCTCCGTGGAGCAGGGCATTGGTGGCGAGTTCTGAGACGCACAGCCGTATGTCGTCCTGGCGGTCGTCGATGTTCCACTCGACGAGGGTGGTGAGGGCGAACTCGCGGGCGGCGCTTACTGAAGCGCGCGTTCGGGAGAAGCGTTGTTGCCGTAACAGGGGCACGGTGGACCACCGCCTTGAACCTCGGCTGGCTGTACGATCCAGAGAAAGCTATCGCTATTCGCGAAAAGCGGCAAGGTTGGCACGAGGTGATCGCCGAGACCAAGTCGCTTACTGTGTAAGGCGGCAAGGTCGGTAGGCGGTCGGCGGGAGGGCCTCGTGAGTAGTAGTAAGTGGGTCAGCGCCTCGATGTCGTATCTGGCTCCCCGCGCAAAGGGGCAGTCGGACGCCTGGAGCGCCGAGCTCGAAAGGCACGGGCGGCGGGGTGGCCAGTTGGTCATCCACGCTGGTGAGGTTCCTGCGCCCGGCGCCGTTGCGGAGTTGCTCGGACTGTCCGAGGGTGAGGCGGTGGTCGTGCGCCGTCGTGTCATGCATCTCGGTGACGAGCCGAGCGAGCTGACGGACACGTACTACCCAGTCGAAATCGCGCGCGGTACTCGTCTGGCCGGGACCGCGAAGATCCGAGGCGGGGCCGTGACACTGCTCGCCGAGTTGGGGTACGTGGGCGCGTGTGTCCGTGAGGACGTGGTCGCGCGGATGCCGAGTGCGGAGGAGCGGAACGTACTGCGCACCGCACCCGATGAACCCGTCCTGCAGTTGACCCGGCTCACCCTCGACCGCGACGACCGTCCGATTCAGGTTGACCGCATGGCCATGCCCGCCCACCGGCAGCAATTGCGATACGAGATGCGGATCAGGGGGTGATCGTGCCCAGGGCCGAGGAGGAAGGTGTCGACCGGCGTTCGCTGCACGAGCGGATTGCAGCGGATCTGCGGGACGACATCATGAGCGGGCAACTGGCGGCAGGGGCCAAAATGCCGTCGACCGTGCAGCTCAAGGCACGGTTCGACGCGTCGAACGCCACTGTGCAGAAGGCATTGCAGCTCCTCAAGGACGAGCGGCTTGTCGTCGGGCGGGCCGGCGCCTCCGTGACTGTGCGCGAACATCGGCAGCGGACTGTCCACCCAGCCTCGTACATGGCACCGGCAGGACCGGGCGAGCCGTACCGCTGGCTCGCGGAGGCGGAGAAGCAAGGAGCGCGAGCCCGGAGCAAGCTTCTCGACGTCGCGGAGGTGACACCTCCCGCGGACGTTGCCGCAGCGCTGAACCTCCCAGCAGGCGGTGAGGCAGCCCTGCGTCACCAACTCCTTCTGATCGACGACGAGCCGGTCGAACTGGTCAAGTCCTATTACCCGTTGGAGATCGCTCGCGGCACCGCAATCACGGAACGCCGCCGGATCACGGGTGGTACGCCCGCGCTGCTCGCAGGCCTCGGCCACCCACCCCGGCTCAGCGTGGACAAGGTCTCGGCCCGCGTTCCCACTCAGGAGCAGTACCGGGCCTTGCGCCTACCCAGCGACCTTCCTGTGCTGCGCACCCTCCGCGTGGTCTACAGCGATGACAAACGGCCCATCGAAGCGACCGTCATGGTCAAGGCCGGACATCTCTATGAGCTGCAGTACGAGTTCGTGGCTGAGTGAACGGCTTGAGGTGTGCCGGATTCAACGGGGGCTACGGTGATGAGGCACGGAAGGCAGAGGCTCTCGATATCCGCAGTGGTCAGTTGGAAGGGTGGCGTCGTTCTGGCTGTACCTCCGAGGTGTGCCGCTTGTGTAGCCGCAGTGGTGGATTGCGGACCGGATCTGGCGGCGTAGGGCTCGGTGGCCGTACCGGTTGAGGCGGTTGCCCGTCGAGAGCTTCTAGGTCGGGCAACCGATCCTCTTCCCTCTTCGCGGGCTTTGGTCCTTCGCGTAGGCGGGCGGTTGAAGCCACACCGCGCCGGGCCAGCTCGAACACGTCGATCAGAGGCCCATCCAGGACTCGCTCCAATGGGGAAGCCTGCGCGGTCTCCAGTTTCGTCAGACGCTGAAGCGTGTTGAGAACCTCAACACGCGAGACGAGACCGGAGCTCCGTGCCGGCTACTCGACCCTGAGGGCGAGCGCATCGAGCCGACCGCCGTGTACTTCACAGGCCTACAGGCTCAGGGTCGGTCAGCGACGACGGTCCACTTGTGCGCTTTTACGGCGGCTCGTGTAGTTCCCTAACCTCTTTCGGTAGATTCGAGCCCGAATATACCGCGAAGAGTTTGGCTGTATTGGTGGTCTCGCCGACAGCGATGGCTACCGTCGGGGAGATGCCTGCGACCCTGTAGGCGGTTTCCTTCCTGAGGTCTTCGCTTGTGGGTTCCTTGCCTGTGTCGTTACATGGGGGCTGCGTGGCCTCGCCCAGTCCGTCCGTGGCGGTGAACTCCAGGTTTGCGACGGCCTTGTAGGAACGGCCTTCGTACGTCAACTGGCTGGCGCATGATCCGGTTCCCCTGCCGTGATCCTCGGAATCCGACCTTTCGTCGTCGGGTTCCGCACAGGCAGCTGCCGAGAGCAGTAGGCAGGCCATGACAGTTGTCGCACGCAGATGCCTGATGTGGTTCATCGGTCGGGGAACCTCACTCTTAGTAGATCTCTTCGAGCGTTCGTACATCACCCTTACCCAGTGTTCGCAGGGCGGGGTCGCAGGGATTGATAGCAGGAGTCACTTACTGGGGTTCGGTGTTCACGAGGTCCGCCACCACACAACTCACGTTGTCCGGGCCGCCGGAGTCGTTCGCCGCCCTGACGAGGGCCTGGGCGGCCTCCGTCGGTGTGGAGGCCGCCGCGAGCGTGTCCCTGACGGTGGCTTCGGGCACGACGGCCGACAGTCCGTCCGAGCACAGCAGATAGCGGTCGCCGGCGAGGGCGTCGTGCAGGCGGACGTCGGGGGCCGGGGCGGGTGCGGGCCCGCTGCCCGTCAACGCCTTCAGGAGCAGGGCGCGTTGGGGATGGGCGGTGGCCTCCTCCGGGGTCAGACGGCCCTCGTCGAGCATCGACTGGACCATCGTGTGGTCGTGGGTGATCCGGAAGAGGCCGCCGTCACGGAGGAGATAGGCGCGGGAGTCGCCGATGTGCACCAGGGCCAGCTGGGAGCCCGTCCACACCATCGCGGTGAGGGTGGTGCCGATCTCGGCCGTCGGGCCCGCCACCTCCTGGACGGCCTGGGTGGCGCCCTGGACCGCGTCCTCCAGGAGGTTGAGGACGCTCCCGGCGGGGAGCGGCTCGCTGTCGAGGAACTTCAGGGCCTCGACGGCCGCGCTGCTCGCGGGCGCGCCCCCGGACCCGAAGCCGTCGGCGACGGCCAGGACTCGGGTGCCCGCGTACGCGGTGTCCTGGTTGGCGGGGCGTACGAGGCCGGTGTCGGACAGGGCGGAGTAGCGGAGTTCCAGCATGGTGGTGTCCTCACTCGGATCGCCCGGGTCACCCGGCTTACCTGGGTTTCCCGGGACGGTTCGTGACAGGTGGTCGACGAGGAAGGCGGCCAGGTCACGGCGGGTCGCCGTCTCCGACTCGGTCCGTGCCCAGAACGCGCGGATCTCCCGTGCCGCGGCCGCCGGTTCCAGCGCGCGGACATCGCGGATCCCGGCCAGCGGCATGCCCAGCCGCCGCAGCCACGCCACCAGGCGTGCCTGCTCCAACTGCTCGGGCGCGTAGTAGCGGTACCCGGTCTCCGGGTCCACCCGCGCGGGGCGCAGCAGCTCCAGCTCGTCGTACAGCCGAAGTGCCTTCGGCGACAGCCTGGACGCCTTCGCGAACGCCCCGATCGTCAGCATCTCCATGCGCGCACCCCCATGAGCAGCCGGCCGGCCGGCAGGGCAGCCGGTCCGTCGTTCCTCGTCTCGCCACCGATGCTGTGGCCTCCCCAAAGGTGAAGGTCAAGCGGCCTGATCCGGTTCCCGATCCGGTTGTTAGTCTGCGAGCGGGATCACCGGAGCCGACGTACCCATGAGGAGCCCGCCGTGGCACGCACCGCCGCCCGCATCGCACTCGTCACCTGCCGGGAGGTCGAGGAGTCCGGGTACGACCGTGACCTGCCCGTTCTCGCCGACGCGGTGGAGCGGGCCGGGGCGGACGCCGCCGTGGTGTGCTGGGACGATCCCGATGTCAAGTGGGACGGCTTCGACCTCGCCGTCATCCGCTCGACCTGGGACTACAGCTGGCGGGCCGCCGAGTTCGTGGCGTGGGCCGAGCGGTGCGGGGCGCTGACGGCACTGGCGAACCCCGCGGCCGTCGTCCGCTGGAACACCGACAAGCGGTATCTCGGCGACCTCGCCGCCGCCGGGGTGCCCGTCGTCGACACCCGGTACCTCGCCCCCGGCGACCCGGCCGACCTGCCCGCCGACCGCGAGTACGTCGTCAAGCCCACCTCGGGGGCGGGCGCCCGGAACGCCGCCCGCTATACGCCCGGGGACCACGAGAGGGCCGTACGGCACCTGGAGTGGATGCACGCGGAAGGGCTGACCGCGATGGTGCAGCCGTACATGCGGAGCATCGACACGGCGGGCGAACGGGCCCTGCTGTTCTACGGCGGGCGCTTCCTGCACGCCATCCGCAAGGGCGCCGTCCTGGAGCCCGGCACCGCCTACGACGCGGACAAGGTCCCGCACCCGAACCTGACGCCGTGGGAGCCGACGGCCGCCGAACTCGCCGTCGCCGAACGGGCGTTGGCCGCCGTGCCGGACGTCCCCGAACTGCTCTACGCCCGCGTGGACCTGGTGGACGGCGACGACGGGGCACCCCGTGTCATGGAGCTGGAACTCGTCGAGCCCAATCTCTTCCTCTTCCTGCACGAGGCCTCGGTGCCGGTCGTCGCCGAGGCGATCGTCAGGGCCGCCACCACCGGCTGACGGCCTCGCCGCTGCCAGGCCCACGGCTGTTGGCCTATGTCTGTAGGCCCACGTCTGCTGGCCCGCGCCTGTAGGCCAACGCCTGTAGGCCAACGCTTGTGGGTCCACGCCCGTAAGCCTACGGTTGTTGGCCTACCGCTGTGGGCCCATGGCTGTTGGCTCACACCTGTAGGTCGGCCCGTACGTCAGCCGCGAGCCCCCGTGACCGCCATCCGCTGCAGCAGCCCGTACGTGAACTCCGCGACGCAGTCGTGCGGTACGCCCGACGCGTCCGGCGCCGTGAACGTCAGCCCCCACCGCGTCGGCGCCGACCCCTCCAGCGGCCGGGCGGGCGCGAAGGCGCGGGCCGTCT
>NZ_JAPWHT010000344.1:0-11233 GCF_027270795.1 Streptomyces sp. ActVer | reverse complement strand
GGACGGGCTCCTCCTGGACGTGCGCATACGCTATGGCCAGCGGCGAGTCCGCCTCGAACGGCAGCCGCCCGGTGACCCGGTCCGCACCAGCGCCTCGGGGTCGCCCGCGACGCGGATGCCCTGCGCGGTGGCGGGCAGCCGCTCGGCGACGCGGGCGGCGAACTCGCGGACGGTCAGCGGATGGTCCAGCTCGCAGACCCGGCCGAGGCCCCGGCGGCCGTCGGCGTCGGTGGGGTCCGGCACGAGGGGGCGTACGACGCGGAGGTCCAGGGCTCCGGCGAGGGCGTCGCTCACGCCCGGGTCGGCGCGGTCGGCGTTCGTGTGGGCGACGTGCAGCGCGATGTCGTTCTTGATGAGGGTGTGCACGACGCGGCCCTTGAAGTTCGAGGCCGCGACCGTCGTCGTACCGCGCAGATAGAGCGGGTGGTGGGTGACCAGCAGGTCGGCGCCCAGCTTCACCGCCTCGTCCACGATCTCCTGGACCGGGTCGACGGCGAAGAGTACGCGGGAGACCTCCTGGTCGGGGTCTCCGCAGACCGTCCCGACCGCGTCCCAGTCCTCCGCGCTCGCGGGGGGCCAGAGAGCGTCGAGCGCGGCGATGACTTCAGACAGACGGGGCACGAACAAAAGGCTACCTGCCTTGTGTCCGTGCCCCACCGGTCGCGGGCTACTTGACCAGCCGTGACCGGGCGACCCCGCTGCGGGCGACTGACCGGCAGTCCGTCCGGCCGTCCGTCCCGCCCCCGCCAACTGCGCTACTTGGCGAGGAAGCCCCTGAGGTCGTCGAGGACCTCGCCGGCCGCGGTGACGCCGAGGCCGAGGTACCAGGTCTCGTCGGGTACGTCCTTGGCCTGGCCGTCCTCGACCGCGCCGAGTTTCTTCCAGAGCGGGTTGTCCTCGGCGGTGGCGCGGTCGGTCTTCTTGGCGTCGTCGTAGACACCGGTGAAGATCCAGTCGGCGTCGTCGATCTTCTCCGGGCTGATCTCCGCCGCGAGGTCGTTGATCTGCTGGTTCTTGGGGCGCGGGATGCCGACGTCCTCAAGGATCGTGCCGATGAAGGACGCCTTGGCGTAGAGGCGGATCATGCCCGGCAGGTAGCGGAGCATGGTGACGGTCGGCTTGTCGGGGCCGAGTTCGTCGCCGAGGGCCTTGGCCTTCTTCTCGTACGCGGCGAGCTGGGTCTTCGCCTCGGCGGTCTTGTCGAGCGCGGCCGCGTTGAGGAGGTAGTTCTCCTTCCAGGTGAAGCCCGGACGGATGGAGAACACGGTGGGGGCGATCTTGGAGAGCTGCGGGTAGAGCTTGGCGGCGCGCAG
This sequence comes from Streptomyces sp. ActVer, assembly GCF_027270795.1. Lineage (NCBI taxonomy): Bacteria > Bacillati > Actinomycetota > Actinomycetes > Kitasatosporales > Streptomycetaceae > Streptomyces > Streptomyces sp. ActVer. The sequence goes on along the minus strand of NZ_JAPWHT010000344.1, from coordinate 9,920 downwards.
CTCGCTGCCGAGGATCAGGTCGGGCTTCAGGCCCGCGATCGCCTCCAGGTTGAGGGCGTTGATCGTGCCGATGTCCTTCGGGCTGCCCGCGTCCTTCTTCAGGTACGAGGGAATCCCGTCCGAGCCCTCGGTGGGCGCCCAGCCGACGGGCTGCACGCCGAGGGAGACGACGTTGTCGAGCTCGCCGACGTCGAGGACGACCACGCGCTTGGGCTGGGCCTTCAGCTCCGTCTCACCCATCGCGTGCTTGATCGTGCGCGGGAACTCGCCGGCCTTGGCCGTGGTCCCCATCCTGGCCGTCTCCTAGGCCGCCTTCGCGAAGTCCTCGCCGCCGGTGGCGACGGACTTGCCGCCTGCGCCGTTGTCGGACTTTCCGGAGCCGGAAGCCGAGTCCGAGTCGCCCGAACCGCAGGCGGCGAGCGAGAGAGCGGCCGCCACGGCGAGGGCGACGGCGGCGGAACCGCGGCGTCGCAGGGACATCAGGCACACACTCCGGTGGTTCATGATCTGGTTCATGATCTGGTTCAAGATCGGGCTCGGGCTCGGTCTCGTGCCGCCCGGGCCCGGTGGCACGCGAAGGGACGGCGGGGAACTCAGGAACCCCACAGACAGCCCTCAGACGCCACTTAGGCAGCCCTAACCATAAACCGCCTCACCGCCGCTCAGCACACCCGCCCCCGTTCCCTCAGGCGAATCAGAAACGGGCCACTCTTATGTGTGAAGCGGTCACCTGCCGGTCCCACGCCTGTGCGTGCGAAAACTAGGTTTCATGGCCGGAGGTGACCGAACGATGACGGCCTGTGCCTCCCCCGAGGTCTCGACTTCGCTCGAGCAGGGGGGAACCCCATCGTCCGCGGCGGTGAACGAGAACGAATGGGCCGCACGAGCAGGGTGCGTGATCACCGTCGACGGGTCGTACGCGGCCCGCCTGGCCCGCAGCGGCGACTCCTGGTTCCCGGAGCGCTGGACACTGGACGGCCCCGAGCCGTACGCCGTGCCCCTGCCCGGCAACCAGCCCGAGGAGCCCGGCACGGAAGTGCTGCCGATGGCGGACGGGCGGGTGCTCATCCACCGCCTCGTCGACGGACGGCACACGTTCTCGCTGCTGTATCCGACGGGCCCGGGGACGGGCGAGGTGCTGCTCGGCGCGGTGGAATGCCCGGACGTGGGCACGGAGTTGCGGCTGCTGCCGCCCGCTCCGGCCGGCACCCGTGCGTACGCCCTTGCCGTTGGCCGGGGTTCGACGGCCGTGTGGCTGGTCGCGGGCGGCGCCTTCGGGCCCGAGCATCTCGCGGAGGTACCGGGCCGCTGCTCGGGCGGGGTGTGGCTGGGCGGCGGGGACCGACTGCTCGCGCTGGACCGGCAGTTGGACGGCCGGACCAAGACGGTCGCGGTCGATCTGGAGCGCGGGGGCGAGGTGTCGCCGCTGTTGCAGATCTCCGAGCAGAGCAACGACCGGCTGCTCCTCGCGGACGCCGACAGCGGGCTGCTCCTGATCCGCTCGGACGCGCCGTCGCCCGGCCAGGAGCGGCTCGGCTGGGGCGTGTTGGGGAGCACGCTGCCGGTGCGCTTCCCGGAGTACCTGCAACTGCCCGGCCGCGCGGTCACTCCGTTCGCGATCCAGCCGGGGCAGGTGCTCACCCCGGAGAGCTGCGCGGTCGCCCTGCGGATCGGCGGCCCCTCCGGCAGCTGGCTCGGCATGTGGCGTCCCGCCGAGCGGTATCTCCATCAACTGCCCGCGCCCAACGGCTGGTTGGCGGGCTCGGGCCAATGGACCAGGGACGGGGTGCTCCATCTGCCGTACGCGACGGGGGCGGTGCCGTGCGGCGTGTCACGGGTGGGAGCACCCACGGGGGCGGGGGACGGGGGCCCGGGGGATCCGGACCGTACGGCTGAGGCGCGGGGGGACGCGCCACGGGGGCCGTCGGTCACGGGTCCCCCGGAGTCCGCGACGGCCCGTCCCGTACCCCTCCAACAGGCGCCGCTGACGGGACGCCTGATGGCGAACGCGTTCGCTGGCCGCCGGTTGGCACAGGCGGCGGGAGCGGGAGCCGGACGGACAACCGGCCCTGGCGCGGGGCCGGTTGTCGCGGCGGGTGGCACGGGCTGGGCCGCCGCCCAGGCCCCGGAGCCGGTCCGCAGGGAGGGCACGGGCTGGACCCCGGTCGAGGGCACGGGGCAGATGGGTGCGGAGGGGGCGGACTGGACTGCCGTCGAGAGCACCGGGCAGCCGGGGGCGGACTGGACTGCCGTCGACGGCACGAGGCAGCTGGATGCGGAGAGCGCCGGCTGGACTGCCGTCGAGAGCCCCGGGCACCGGGGGGCGGCCTGGACTGCCGCCGACGGCACGAGGCAGGTGGATGCGGAGGGCGCGGGCAACTCGGCCGCCGAGCACACGAGCCGTGCGACCGCCGAGAGCGCGAGCCCCGCACCCGGTGCGGTCCCCGGCCACCCGGGCGCGGAGCACACGAACCGCGCGAGCGCCGAGGCCACGGGCCGTGCACCCGTCGAGGGCGTCAGTGATGCAGCCGCCGGGAACCCCCTGTACATGCTCCCGGCGGACACGGAAAGCACCCTTCTCCTGGTCCCGATCGACCCGGAGAGCTCCGGTCCCGTGCCCGCCGAGGGGACCGGCGGGGCTCCCGCTGAAAGCATTCGCCCAGCAGTCCGGAGGACAGTCCAGACGGCGGACCGGGCGGCGGACGAGGCGGCGGACCAGGCGTCAGCCCAGCCGGAGATGCAGCCTGCGATTCAGGCGGCGTTTCAACCGGTGGTTCAACCGGCGTTTCAACCGGTGGTTCAGCCGGTGGTTCAACCTGCGATTCAGCCGGTGCCCCCGCAAGGCGCTCCTTCTGAAGTCCGGCCAACCCCGCCCTCGACCCCGGCCCCTCCCCTGCCCCCAGCTCCACTCCCGGTGAACCCACTCCAGGTCGAGCAGGTGAGTACCGAGTGCCCGCCGGCCCTCCGCGCTCTCCGGGCGAGCGTCGAAACGACGCCCCCTTCCACCCCCCTCAAAGTGACCACCGAGTAGCCCCAACCACCCCTCAGCACTGTCACACCCGCCCGTTAGACTCGCCCGCGCTGTACCGAAGGATCTTGTTGACACGGGGTGAATTTCCACATGAGCGACACGAGCACCATGGAGACGACGGCCACCGACCCGCGGGCGACGGTGACCCAGGCAGCAGACGACGGTGGCCACGGCAGGCACCGGGGGCCCGTCTCCGCGCAGGAGGGCGAGGCGACCCCTCGCGGCCGGCACCGTAAGCCCGCCGAGCACGGCGACAAGGGGGCCTGACGACCTCAGGTCCGAAGCGTCACACGGCCCCGCCCGACACTCGTCGGGCGGGGCCTTTCCGTGCGAGCACCACAGCGGTCACCCGCGCGATCACCCGTGGGGGGTCTGCCGTGGGGGCTGCCCGTGAAGGGCGCCCGTGGGGGTCACTCGTGCTTGAGCCCCAGTACCTCCGCCGCCGCGAACGTCTCCCCCGCCGGCCGGTCCGCGTAGTGCGGTGTGAGCAGCGCGTCGAGTTCGTCGTACGTGAAGGCGTCCTGTTTGGTGTCGAACTTGGCCGCCACCCGCGGCCGTTCGACCACCGCGACCATCCCGCCGTGCACGACGAGGAGCTGGCCGTTGACGTGCGCGGCCGCGGGCGAGGCCAAGTAGCCGACGAGCGGGGCGACATGCTCGGGTGCGAGCGGGTCGAGCCGGTCCTCGGACCCGTCGCCCGCCGGTTCCTGGAAGCCCGCGAAGACGTCCGCCGTCATACGGGTCCGGGCGCGCGGGCAGATGACGTTCGCCGTGACGCCGTACTTCGCCAGCGCCAGTGCCGTCGAGGTGGTGAGCCCGACGATTCCGCCTTTCGCGGCCGCATAGTTGGGCTGTCCCGCGGAGCCCGCGAGGAACGCCTCCGAGGAGGTGTTCACGATCCGCCCGTACACCGGCGCGTCCGCCATCTTGGACCGGGCCCGCCAGTGCGCGGCCGCGAAGTGCGTGGTGTTGAAGTGGCCCTTCAGATGGACCCGGATCACCGAGTCCCACTCGTCCTCGGACATCGAGAAGACCATCCGGTCGCGCAGGATGCCCGCGTTGTTGACGAGGATGTCCAGCTGCCCGAACTCGGCGACCGCCAACTCGACGAGTTCCCGGGCCTGTTGGTGGTCGGCCACATCTCCGGTGTGCGCGACGGCACGACCGCCCGCCGCCCGGATCCCGGCGGCGACCTCCTCGGCGGGTGTGGCGGACGCATCCCCGGAGCCGTCCCGGCCGGGCTGTCCGAAGTCGTTGACGACGACGGCGGCGCCGAGCCGGGCGAGCTCCAGCGCCTCCGCCCGGCCCAGGCCGCGGCCCGCACCCGTGACGATCGCGGACCGGCCCTCCAGTGGCAGTGACATCAAGGTCCCTTCAGCCGTCGGTGGCCAGAAGATCGAGAGGATCGAGAAGTCGGATCAGGGGTCAGATCTCGATGCACGTACGCAGCGCCACACCCGAACGCATCTGGTCGAGCGCCTCGTTGATGTCGCTCAGCGGCACCCGGTGGGTGATCAGCCCCTCCAGGTCGATGCGCCCGGCGCGCCACAGCGCGATGGTCCGCTCGTACGACCGCAGGACGTCCCCGCCGCCGTACATGGACGGCAGGATCCGCTTCTCGTCGAAGAACAGCTCGAACATGTTGAGCTGGAGGAAGTCGTCCATGGCGCCCGCGCCGACGACGACCAGCGTGCCGCCGCGGCGGGTGTTGTCGTACGCGGTGCGGGCGGTGGCGGAGCGGCCGACGACCTCGAAGACGTAGTCGAAGCCCTCGCCCGCGGTCACCGTCTGCTTGGCGTCGGGGAGTTCGTCGGGCGACACGGCCCTGGTGGCGCCGAACCTCAGCGCGGCCTCTCGGCGGGAGGCGACCGGGTCGACGGCGACGATCTCGGCGGCGCCCTTGAGCCGGGCGCCCTGGATCGCGGAGATGCCGACGCCTCCGCAGCCGATGACGGCGACCGACGAACCGGCCTCCACGTCGGCGGTGTTGAGGGCGGCGCCGAGTCCGGTGGTGACGCCGCAGCCGATGAGGGCGGCGATGTCGAAGGGCACGTCGTCCGGGATCGGCACGGCGCAGCCCGCGTCGACGACGACCTCCTCGGTGAAGGTCCCGGTGCCGGCGAAGCCGAACACATCGCCGCCGGGGCGCTTGAAGTTGGGCGTGCCCGCGTTCATGAACCCGGCGAGACACAGCTCGGTCTGGCCGCGCTTGCAGGCGGGACAGGCACCGCAGGCGGGCAGCCAGCAGACGACGACCCGGTCGCCGGGCTTGACGTTGGTGACGCCCTCCCCCACCTCCAGGATCTCGCCCGCCCCCTCGTGCCCGGGGACGAACGGCGCGGGCTGCGGCAGCACCCCGGCCATCGCGGAGAGGTCCGAGTGGCACAGGCCGGTGGCCCGCACCCGGATCCTGACCCGGCCGGGGCCGAAGCCCGTCGCCTCGACGTCGTCGAGTATCTCCAGCTTGTCCTGGCCTATCTCGTGCAGTACGGCTGCGCGCATGGTGCGGCTCCCCTCGGAAACGTACGTAGGTCCCTGGTCCCTCAGTTGTGCTCGACGACGGTGTCGGCGAGGACCGGTGCGTCGTCCCGGTCGGCGGCGCCCACCGTCACGCGGACCGTGCCGTCCCCCTGCCACATGCGGATGCGCAGGGTCTCGCCCGGGTAGACGACCCCGGCGAAGCGCGTGGTGTAGGAGCGGACCCGGCCCACGTCGCCGCCGAGTGCGGTGTCCACGACGGCCTTCAGCGTCATCCCGTACGTGCACAGCCCGTGCAGGATCGGCCGGTCGAAGCCGGCGAGCTTGGCGAACTCGGGGTCGGCGTGCAGCGGGTTCCAGTCGCCGGAGAGCCGGTACAGGAGCGCCTGGTCCTCACGGATCGCGCGCTCGACCGTCCGGTCCGGATCGCCCGTCGGCGGTTCCGGCCGGCCCGAGGGGCCGCGGTCGCCGCCGAATCCCCCTTCACCGCGTACGAAGATCTGGGCGTCGTTGGTCCACAACGGGCCCTCGTCGTCGGCGACTTCGGTGCGCATGACGAGGATGGCGGCCTTGCCCTTGTCGTAGACGGCCGCGATCCGCCCGGTGGCGGTCGCCCGGCCCTCGACGGGGATCGGGCGGTGCAGCGTGACGGTCTGGCCCCCGTGCAGGACATGCGCGAGGTTGACGTCGATGCCGGGCATGGAAAGGCTGTTGATCACGCCCGGGGAGCCGGCGCCCGCGACGGTGGCGAAGCTCGGCAGCACGTGCAGCCGGGACTCCAGGGTGTAGCGCAGCTCGTCGGGGTCCGTCGCGGGGCTGTCCTTGTCGGGGTTCGCGCCGGCGCCGAGGCCGAGGTGGTAGAGCTGGACGTCCTTGTGACCCCAGGCGATCCCGGCGGACCGGGGCTCGGCCGCGAGGGCCTGGGCAACGTCGATGGGCATGGGGCTCCTGACTGCCGGCGGGGAAGACCCCGGTGCGGCCGTCCGCACCGTCGGCCGCACCGAGGTCGACACTGAGCCGGGGAACCCGCCTGTTCTAGAACGCGTTCCAGTCCGGCGACCACCTGTATAGCTCAGGGTCCGGCACATGTGAAGACTCCTGACGGCATGTCAGATGGGTGGCACGGACGCGGCAGTGACATTTGTCCTGCCCGAGTCCGTACATTGCGCATCTGCCCCGCCGGCCCCGGGATTCGTAGCGTCGTACCCATGACGAAGACGGGGACGGGGACGATGGCGGACACGACGGAGACGGCGGCGGACACCTCGACGCGCGGGGCCGCCGACCAGGCAGTTTCCTTCGCGGGGGCGGTCAAGGCCTTCGGTGCGGTACGGGCCGTGGACGGTGTCGATCTGGAGATCGCGCGCGGCGAGACGGTCGCGCTGCTGGGCCGCAACGGTGCCGGCAAGTCCAGCACGATCTCGCTCCTGCTGGGCCTGAACGAGCCGGACGAGGGCGTCGTACGCCTCTTCGGCGGCACCCCGGAGGAGGCCGTGCGGGCGGGGCGTGTGGGCGCGATGCTCCAGGACAGCCGGCCGGTGCCGCGGGTGACGGTGGGTGAACTGGTCGGGTTCGTGGCCGGTACGTATCCCGCGCCGATGCCCGTCGCCGAGGCGCTGGAACTCGCGGGCATCGCCGAGCTGGCCGGGCGGCGCGTCGACCGGCTCTCCGGGGGCCAGACACAGCGGGTGCGGTTCGCGGTCGCCCTCGTCGGAAACCCCGCGCTGATCGTGCTCGACGAGCCGACCGCGGCGCTGGACGTGGAGGCGCGGTACGCCTTCTGGGACTCGATGCGGGCGTACACGCGGCGCGGTCACACCGTCCTCTTCTCCACCCACTACCTGGAGGAGGCGGACGCCAACGCCGACCGGATCGTCGTCATCGACCACGGCCGGATCGTCGCCGACGGCACCGCCGAGCAGCTGAAGCGGGCCGCGGGCGGCAGCCTCGTCGCCTTCGACCTCGCCGCCGGCCCGGACGGGCTGGCGGACGCAGGCACGCACTGGCTGGCGGACCTGCCCGGGGTGGTCTCCGTGGAGGTGCGCGGCGACCGGGCTCGGCTGCGGACCGACGACTCGGACGCCACGGTGATCGCGCTCGCCGAGCGCGGCGCGATACGCGCCCTGGAGGTCGCGCCGGCCTCGCTGGACGACGCGTTCCTCGCCCTGACCTCCTCCGACTCCCCTGCCCCTGCCCCTGCCCGTACCTTCCTGGAGACGGTGTGATGCTCGACTATCTGCGGCTCGAAGTGCGCCGGACTCTGCGCGACACCGGCTTCGTGATCGGCGGTGTCGTGATGCCGGTGGTGATGTACCTGCTGTTCACGAACCTCGGTGACGGCGCCGACAACGAGTGGCGCACCGCCTCGATGATCGGCATGGCCGCGTACGGCGCGATGGGCTCGGCCCTCAACACCGGCGGCGGGGTCGCCGAGGACCGGAGCATCGGCTGGCTGCGGCAGCTGCGGATCACGCCGATGAGCCCGCGCCAGGTCGTGACGGGCCGGGCGCTCACGGGTGCGGTGACGGTGCTGCCCGCGATCGTCGCGGTCCTCGTGGCGGGCGGCCTGGTCAACGGCGTACGGCTCGACGCCTGGAAGTGGGCGGTGATCGCGCTGCTGCTGTGGCTCGGCTCGATCCCCTTCACGCTGCTCGGCCTCGGCAACGGCTACCGGCTGACCGCGCAGGCCACGGGCGTGATGAACATGGTCTGCAACCTGACGCTCGCGGTGGTCGGCGGCCTGTGGTTCCCGCTGAGCCTCTTCCCCTCCTGGCTCCGGTCCCTGTCCACCTACACACCCACGAACCGGTTCGCGCAGCTCGGCACGTCGGTCGCCGACGGGCACGCGCCGGCCCTCGGAGCGGTGCTGGTGCTGACCGGATGGCTGCTGGCCTTCGGCTCGTACGCTGTGGTCTCGTACCGCAGGACCGCACGGACCGTCTGAAAGGGGGCTGAGGACATGTCCTGGTTGCGAAGGGTCAGCTGTCAGATGTCGGCGTGGCAGGAGTCGCGGACGGACCGGAAGGCCGACCGGGACGCGTTCGTGGCCGACCGGAAGGCCGTGCAGAAGACCGGGAAGCTCCCGGAGCACCTGGGCCCGCCACCCAGCGGTTTCGCCCTGCTCCCCTGGCTCCTCATGGGCATGGGCGCCTTCTCGAACCTCTTCCAGGGCAAGACCCCGAACCCGTGGATCGGCGGCATCGGCCTCCTCGTCTTCAACTCCCTCTACATCCATGTGGTGTTCCGGGCCTTCACCAAGGAGGCCCGCGAAGCCCGCTCCACCCGCGGCGCGTTGATCGCGCTCGGCGTGGTGACCTGCCTCCTCGGCGGCCTGTACGGCGGCAGCTGGCTGCTCTTCTTCCCGCTGCTCGGCCTGGCCGCGGGCGCGATCGTCCGGGGGCGGTGGCTCGGCAAGACCGGCATCGGGCTGAGCGCGCTCGCCGGTGTCGTGGCCGGACTGCGGGACGGCTGGGGCGCGGTGAACGTCGCGTACGGCACGTTCCTGTCCACCATGGTGACCGCGGCGATCCTCTCCCTGTCGGACGCCGTACGTGAACTGCGCGCCGCCCGCGAGGAGTTGGCCCGCCAGGCCGTCGAGAAGGAACGTCTCCGCTTCTCCCGCGACCTGCACGACCTCCTCGGCCACACGCTCTCCGTCATCGTCGTGAAGTCGGAGGCGGCCCGTCGGCTCGCACCCCGCGACATGGACGCGGCCCTGGTCCAGGTCTCCGACATCGAATCGGTGGGCCGCCAGGCGCTCACGGAGATCCGCGAGGCGGTCACCGGCTACCGCGAGGGCAGCCTCGCGACGGATCTCGACCGGGCGGGATCGGCTCTGCGGGCCGCCGGTGTCGAACCGGTCGTCCGCCAGTCCGGGCCGCCGCTCGCCGCCCAGACCGAGGTCCTGCTCGGCTGGGTCGTCCGGGAGGCGGTCACCAACGTGGTGCGCCACAGTGGCGCGGGGCGCTGTGAGATCACGGTGGATGGTTCGGCGGAGCATGTTCGACTGCGGGTCACGGACGACGGTCGTGGGGTGGCGCCGCCGGCCGCGCCGGAATCGCCCGTGCCCGGCATCGGCGGCACCGGTCTGAAGGGGCTGACCGAGCGGCTCGCGGCGGCCGGGGGGTCGTTGGAGGCGGGGCCCGGGGCGCGGAACGGGTTCACTGTGACGGCGGAGCTTCCGGTGGAGCCGGCGGAGCGGATGGGGGTGCCGGAGCTATCGACTGGGCGCGTACCCAGCCGGTAGCTCCGCTGGGGTGTGATGATCGGCTGCGGGTGGGTGGGGGTTGCTCGCGCAGTTCCCCGCGCCCCTTGAAAGACAAAAGCCAGGGGCGCCGCCCCGCTTTCAGGGGCCCGGGGAACTGCGCGACCGGCCCCCACCGGGCCCGCAGCCATACAACGCACCCCCAGC
>NZ_JAPWHT010000343.1:0-11258 GCF_027270795.1 Streptomyces sp. ActVer | reverse complement strand
GCCCCCGGGAACCCGGCCACGACGCTTGAGCGTTGTACGCGGCACCGGGCCGCCACCGCGGCCGGGCCTTCGTCGGTCAGCGGCCGGCGCCACCGTCGGCGTTCGGACCGGAGTAGTCCTCGCCGTACGCGCCCTTTGCGGGACGGCGGCGGCGCATGGGCGGCTCGACACCGTCCGCGAGGCGGCGCGCGGTGAGCAGGAAGCCGGTGTGCCCGATCATCCGGTGGTCGGGGCGGACGGCCAGGCCCTCGATGTGCCAGTTGCGGACCATCGACTCCCAGGCGCTCGGCTCGTTGAAGCAACCGATCTCGCGGATGGACTCGACGGTCCGGGCGAGCTGCGTGGTGGTCGCCACGTAGCAGCAGACGATGCCGCCGGGGACGAGGGCCTTGGAGACGGCCTCCAGGCACTCCCAAGGGGCCAGCATGTCGAGGATGACGCGGTCGACCTCGGTGTCGCTGAGGTTGTCCTGGAGGTCGCCGACGGTGAGCTGCCAGGCGGGGTGCGGGCCGCCGAAGTAGCGCTCCACGTTCTGCTGGGCGATCTCGGCGAAGTCCTCGCGGCGCTCGTAGGAGTGCAGCATGCCCTGGTCGCCGATGGCGCGCAGCAGGAAACTGCTGAGCGAGCCGGAGCCCACGCCCGCTTCCACGACGCGTGCGCCGGGGAAGATGTCGGCGAAGGCCAGGATCTGCCCCGCGTCCTTGGGGTAGACCACGGCGGCGCCGCGGGGCATGGACAGGACGTAGTCGGGGAGCAGGGGGCGCAGTGCCAGATAGGCCACGTTCCCCGTGGTGCGGACAACGCTGCCCTCGGGAGAGCCGATCAGCTCGTCGTGCGGGAAGGAACCCTTGTGGGTGTGGAAGTTCTTCCCCGCTTCGAGCGTGAACGTGTAGTGGCGGCCCTTGGGGTCGGTCAGCTGAACCTGGTCCCCGACCTTGAAGGGCCCACGTCGGCGGGCGGCACCGGTCGGTTCGGACATGTGAACAGCCTACCGGTCCCTGCGGAGCGCTCTGACCGCTAGGGGTGCGTGCGGAGTCTGCGGGTGCGTTGTGGCTGGGCGCGCAGTTCCCCGCGCCCCTTACGGGGCTTCAGCTGGGGCGGGCCATTGCCTTCACGAACGCCTTCTCCACGTCCGCCGCCGAGAGGACTCCGTAGATCTCGCCGGAGTCCTCCACCACCAGGTACTCGGTCGCGGGGGCCGCGCGCAGGGCGTCGAGGAGGTCCTCGCCGGCCAGTTCGGCGGAGACCCGCATGCCGTCCGTCAGGTCCTGGGCGAGGCCGCTGACGGCGACCCAGGGGCGGCGGTGTTCCGGTACTCCGACGATGGCGGCCTCGCGGACCAGGGAGAGAGGTTCGCCGTCGGGGTCGACGACGACCAGGGCGCGGGCGCCCGCGTCGTTGGCCCGGCGCAGCGCCTCCGAGAGCGGGGTGTTGGTCTCCACGGGCACCGCGCGGCGGGTGAGGGCGCGGGCCCTCAGCTCGGGCAGGTGTTCGCGCAGGCGGGCCATGCGCAGGCTGTTCCCGGCGCCGGTCCAGATGATCGCGGCCAGGATCGCGGCGAGCAGGGCGTCCATGACGGTGTCCATGCCGCCGATGTCCGCGGCGTCGGTCCCGAGCGCCCCGGACTGGGTGAGCAGGGGCAGTCCGATGAGTACGGAGATCGCGAGGGCGCGGCCGACCCAGGCGGCGGCGATCGTGCCGCTCATCGGCTTGCCGGTGATCTTCCAGACGACGGCCCGGAGCATCCGGCCGCCGTCGAGGGGCAGGCCGGGGAGCAGGTTGAACGCGGCGACGATCAGGTTCGAGATCATCAGGCCGGCCAGCAGGACGCCCGGGACGGTGCCCGGTTCCACGGCCTGGAGGGCGAGGTAGAAGAGGCCGCCGAGGATCAGCGAGAGCAGGGGGCCGACGAAGGCGAGGACGAACTCGCGGCCGGGGGTCTCGGACTCCTTCTCGATCTCCGAGACACCGCCGAAGAACTGCAGCTGGATGCGGCGCACCGGCAGTCCGAAGCGCAGGGCGGCGACCGTGTGGGCCAGCTCGTGGACGAGTACGGAGGCGTAGAAGGCGACCGCGAAGAAGAGCGAGACGAGGTAGCGGGTCATGCCGAGTTCGGGCAGGACGCGGTCGAGCTGGCCGCCGAAGACCCAGGTGATGAGCGCGGCGACGAGGAACCAGCTCGGCGCCACGTACACGGGGACGCCGAAGGGGCGTCCCATGAGCAGGCCGCCGCCCGGTTCCTTGCCTCGCCGGGACGAAGCGCCCCGTTTCCGCCCGGACTTGGGCTTGGTGGGCGGGGTGTGTGCCTCGGTGCGGTGGACGTCGTGAGGGTGTGCGGGCGTGTGGTCGTCGGAGCGCGGGTCCGGCGCGGACGGCGAGGTGGGCGCCTTCCGCAGGTCGGCCGGCGGCGCGTCCGCCCGCTCCTCTCCAGATCCGGCGGGTCCGGCGGCTCCAGCGGCCTGGTCGTCCGCCGGGTCCTTCGGGTCCTCAGGGGTTCCCGGGCTCTGGTCCGGGTGCCCCGCTGCCGCTGCCGTGTCTGCCTCCGGTTCGGGTTTCGCCTGGGCGTCGGTGTCGTGCGGCTCCTCGTCGGAGTGCGGCCGGGCCGTCGAGGTGGCCGGATCGCCGGGGCGCGGCCGACCCGTACGGCGCTCGTCCGCCTCGTCCGTGCCGGATCGCGGCTGCCCGCTCCCGCCGCTCTCGTCCACGATGTCCCCTCGTTCGACGCGTCTCCCGCTCGCGATCATGCACGGCGAGAGGTCCTGTGGTCGATGGTATGCGGCCGTCGTGTCGCGTTCGGCCCCGGCACCCCCTCTGTTTCCCACTGTGTGGCGTGCGCGCGCAGGTCACCGTGTGTCGCACTGTCAGTGGCGGGCCGTAAGGTCTGTCGTCATGGAAACCAGCGCCGACGGCACGACTCATGCGGGCCCGCAACCCGAGCCGACGGGCACCTCGGCCGAGCCCGCGGACGTGCCGGTCCAAGCCCCGTCCGCGGCCGACCCGGTCGTGGTCGCCGAGCCCGCTCGCGTCGCGGTGCCGCCGGCCTCGTTGTCGCCCTCGCGGGCCGGTGACTTCATGCAGTGTCCGTTGCTGTACCGCTTCCGGGTGATCGACAAGCTGCCGGAGAAGCCGAGCGAGGCGGCCACGCGGGGCACGCTGGTGCACGCGGTGCTGGAGCGGCTCTTCGACGCCCCGGCCACCGAGCGGACCGCCCCGCGCGCCAAGTCGCTGATCCCCGGTCAGTGGGACCGGCTGCGCGAGGCGAAGCCGGAGCTCGCCGAGCTGTTCGCGGACGCCGACGAGAAGGCGGCGGGCGAGCGGCTGGCCCGCTGGCTGACCGAGGCGGAGCAACTGGTGGAGCGCTGGTTCACCCTGGAGGACCCGACCCGTCTCGAACCGGCCGAGCGCGAGCTGTTCGTGGAGGCCCAGCTGGACTCGGGCCTGAAGCTGCGCGGCATCATCGACCGCGTCGACGTGGCCCCGTCCGGAGACGTGCGGATCGTCGACTACAAGACGGGCAAGGCCCCGCGCCCGGAGTACGCGGAGGGCGCCCTGTTCCAGATGAAGTTCTACGCCCTCGTGGTCTGGCGGCTGAAGCAGGTCGTCCCGCGCCGCCTCCAGCTCGTCTATCTGGGCAGTGGTGACGTCCTGACGTACGACCCGGTCCCCGCCGACCTGGAGCGCGTCGAGCGGAAGCTGCACGCGCTGTGGGAGGCGATCCGGCTGGCCACCGAGACCGGTGACTGGCGGCCGCGCCCCACGAAGCTGTGCGGCTGGTGCGACCACCAGTCCGTGTGTCCGGAGTTCGGCGGCACTCCCCCGCCGTATCCGCTGCCTGTGAGGGCGCCCGAGTCCGGCGGTGCCGAGCAGGGCAGAATGGGGCCGGACTAACGAAGGAGACTTACGTGGCCATCCGCGTCCTATTGGTCGACGACCAGCCGCTGCTGCGCACCGGCTTCCGGATGATCCTGGAGGCCGAGCAGGACATCGCGGTCGTCGGCGAGGCCGGTGACGGTCTCCAGGCACTGGATCAGGTTCGGGCCCTGCAGCCCGATGTGGTTCTGATGGACATCCGTATGCCGCGGATGGACGGGGTCGAGGCGACCCGTCAGATCACCGGCCCCGGCCGGGACGGTCCGGCGAAGGTGCTGGTCCTGACGACCTTCGACCTCGACGAGTACGTGGTGGAGGCACTGCGCGCCGGCGCCAGCGGCTTCCTCCTCAAGGACGCCCCCGCCAACGAACTGGTGCAGGCGATCCGGGTGGTGGCCTCCGGTGAGGCCATGCTCGCGCCCAGCATCACCCGTCGGCTCCTCGACAAGTACGCGAGCCATCTGCCCTCGGGCGACGAGCCGGTGCCCGACACCCTGCACACGCTCACCGAGCGCGAGGTCGAGGTGCTGAAGCTGGTGGCCCGCGGCCTGTCGAACGCGGAGATCGCCGCCGACCTGTTCGTCAGCGAGACGACGGTCAAGACGCACGTGGGCCACGTCCTCACCAAGCTGGGGCTGCGCGACCGCGTGCAGGCCGCGGTGTACGCGTACGAGAGCGGTCTGGTGCGCCCCGGCGCGCAGTGAGCGCACCCGCCACGGACCGCCAACAGCTCTGACAGCTCTGACAGCTCTGACAGCAGAACGGCCGCCCCCTTCGAAAGGGGGCGGCCGTTCTGCGTATGCGCGGGGGTGGTGCGCGGACGGGCTCAGTCCTTGCTGATCTCCCAGAAGCGGAACACCGTCGAGGCGTCGAGGCAGTTCTCCAGGCCGTACACGTTGTCGCGGACGACCGCGTACTGCTTGGCCTGCCAGACCGGGATGATCGGGATCTGGTCGGCGACGATGTCCTGGAGCTCGCCGTACTGCGGCTCCGTCGAGGCGCGGTCGCTCTGGGCGGCCGTCTCGGGGATGAGCCGCCCGGTGACCGTGCTGTTCGTGTAGCTGTTGCCCAGCACGTTGCCGTCGCCGAAGAACGGGGCCGTGAAGTTGTCCGGGTCCGGGTAGTCCGGCACCCAGCCCTTCACGTACACGCCGTACTTGCCCGCCTCGACGTCCTTCTCGTACTTGTCGTACGCGACGGACTTCACGGTCGCGTCGAACAGGCCGCTCGCGTTGAGCTGCTTGGCGATCGCCTTGAACTCCTGGTCCGTGGAAGGGCCGTAGCGGGTCGGCGTCGACCAGAGGGTCAGCTTCACCTTGTCGGTGATGCCGTCCTCGAGCAGCGCGGCCTCGGCCTTGGCGCGCGAGGGGCGGGCGCCGTAGGTGTCGAAGAAGGCCGTGTTGTGGCCCGTGATACCGGCCGGGATGATCGAGTACAGCGGGGTCGCCGTGTTCTCGTAGACCTCTTTGATGAGGGCGTCGCGGTCGAGCAGATGGGCGATGGCCTTGCGGACGCCCGCCTGGCCCGCCACCGGGTCCTTCATGTTGAAGACCAGGTGCTGGACCTCGGCGCTGGAGCCCTCGACGACGTCGATCTCCTGGCTGCCGGTGGTGTCCGCCTCGATCTCCGCGATGTCCTTGGCGGCGAGACCTCGGTAGGCGACGTCGACCCTGCCGTCGAGGATGGCCTTCTTCAGGCCGGCCTGGTCGCCGTGGAACAGCTTGAGGGTCACGCCGTCGTTCTGCGTCTCGGCGTTGCCCTTGTAGTTCTCGTTGACCGTGAAGACGGCCTCGTCCTTGCTGAACGACTCCAGCTTGTACGGGCCCGAGCCGACGGCCTTGCCGTCCTCGCGCAGCCCGTCCGCCGAGTACTCCCGGCGGTTGACGATCGAACCGGCACCGGAGGCGATCTTGCTCGGGAAGGTGGCGTCGGAGACCTTGAGCCGGAAGACGACCGTCTTGGCGTTCGGCGCCTCCACCTTGTCCAGCATGGGGAACATGATCGCGGGCCCGGCGTCGTCGTCGATCTTCATCATGCGGTCGAAGGAGAACTTGACGTCCCGCGAGGTGAGCTCGTCACCGTTGCTGAACTTCAGCCCGTCGCGCAGCGTGCACCGGTAGACCTTGGCCTGCGTGTCCGTGAACCCGCACTCCCTGGCGGCCTCCGGCTCCGGCTCGGTGCCGCCCTTGGGGAAGCTGAGCAGGGACTGGAAGACGTTGTTGAAGAGGAGCCAGGAGCCGGGGTCGTAGCCGGAGGCGGGATCCGTGGCCAGGACGTCGTCCGTCATCCCCATGACGACGTCCGAGCCGCTGCCCCCGGAACCGCCCGACTCCGAGCCGCATCCCGTCAGCAGGCCTGCGGACAGTCCCGCCACGACGGGCAGGACCGGCCACTTGGTGCGCGTGTTCACGAGCGTGTGCCTTGTCATTGATTTCTCTTGGTACCGGTCTGTCGCCGTCGCTTCCGGCTCAGCCACCCGGTCCGGTCGTGCGCCGTCGCCTCGGGCTCAGCCGCCGACTCCGCGGCCGAGCTCCCACAGCTGAAGCGTCGCGGAGGAGTTGAGCGCGTACTCGGCGCCGGTGATGTCGTCCCGCGTGGCGATGTACTGCTTGCCCTGCCACAGAGGCAGAACCGGGACGTCGTCGGCGACGATGCTCTGGATCTCCTCGATGCTCTTCGAGGCGGTGAGGCGGTCGGCCTCGCGGCGGGACTCGGGGATCAGCTTGGAGCGGATCTCCGGGTTCGCGTACGGCGAGCCGATGGTGTTGTCCTTGTCGAGGAACGGCGCGAGGTAGTTGTCGGCGTCGGGGAAGTCCGGGAACCAGCCCATGCCGTAGACCTCGTAGTCGCCCTTCTGCTCGTTCGGACGGAACGTCGACCAGTTCTCGCCCTTGATGCTCACCTTGAACAGGCCGCTGTCGTTCAGCTGCTTCTGCAGCAGCTCGAACTCCTCCTTGGTGGCCGGTCCGTAGTGGTCGTCCGTGTACTGCAGCGTCAGCTTCACCGGCGTGGTGATGTTCGCCGCGGCCAGCAGGTCCTTGGCCTTGGGGATGCTCGGGTCGCCGTACTTGTTGAAGAACGAGTTGGCGTGGCCGGTGACGGTGGCCGGGACCATGGAGTACAGCGGGTCGGCGCCGGAGCCGTACACCTGCGAGGTGAGTTCGCCGCGGTTGATGACCTGGGCCATCGCCTGGCGGACGGCCTTGGTCTTCACCGACGGGTCGTTGGTGTTGAAGCCGAGGTAGCGGATCTCCAGACCGGGCTGCTCGATCAGGTCGACGTCCGTGCCCTTGTCGTTCTGGAGCTTCTTGATCTGCGCGGGCGACATGGTGCGGGTCATCATGTCGATGTCGCCCTTGTCGAGCGCGGTGCCCATGGAGTCGGCGCTCTCGAAGGAGCGCAGCTCGACCTTGTCGTTCTTCAGCTCAGAAGTCCCCTGGTAGTTGGGGTTCTTGGTGAAGACGGCACTGACGATCTGGTCGTCCTTGACCTCGGCCTTGAGCGTGTACGCCCCGGAGGCGCTCACGTCGAAGCCGTTCCGCAGCTTGTTCTTGTCGTAGTCGTCCGGGTTGACGATGCCCGCGACCGGCGTGGACAGCTTGAACGGGAAGGTGGCGTCCGCGCTGTTGAGGTGGAAGATCACCTCTCGGTCGCCCTTGGTCTCCACGGTGTCGACGGTGGACAGCAGGGCGAAGACACCGCTGTCCGCCTTGATCTGCATCGCGCGGTCGATGGAGAACTTCACGTCCTCGGCGGTGATCGGGTCGCCGTTCGAGAACTTGAGGTCCTTGCGCAGGGTGCAGGCGTACCGCTCGTTGCCCGAGTCGGTGAAGCCGCACTCCTCGGCGGCCTCCGGAGCCGGGTCGCCGCCGCCGTTGGGCATGACCATCAGCGTCTGGACGGTCTGGCGAAGGATGTTCCAGGTGCCCACGTCGTACGCGGAGGCCGGGTCGAGCGGCGCCGGGTCCTCCTTCGAGGCGGTGAACCGGTCGGTAGTGCCGACGACGATGGCGTCGCCGCCGTTGTCCCCGCTGTCGGAACCGCCGCACGCGGCGAGGACCGGGGCGAGCAGACCGATCACGGCCGGCAGCACCAAAGTCTTACGGTTCATGCTCGAAGTTCTCCAGAGCTGTCGTCCCGCTAACCCGGCAGGCCGGGGTGTGGCGGTGGGGTCACGGGGGTTACGGCGATGTCTCGATGAGATTAGTCCGCACCAGCAGGACCGTTCGCAGGTACTGGAGTTGAGACCCCATCACGCTGCGAAACCGGCTGTGGACGCACCGAAAACCCGACAGCGGAAGGATTGGTGCAGCGTTCCATGAATCAGGACACAAGGACGCGCCGAACCGCACCGAAAGGGCTTCCAGGACACAGCCGAGGCAGCTTGTCGACGGCCTGCAGCGTGTCGAACGTCACATCCTCAACTACGTGGGGGAGCGCTCGAATTCGGCCACCCGGACACGCGGAAGAGGATCGAATTACTCCGGTGCCATGACCACGTAGTTTTTCCGGCATTCAATCATTCACCCTGGGTGAAGGATTAGCGCTTTTCCGTCATCAGACCTCGTAGAAAAGACAGGTCGACCTGTTCGAGGGACGGAACAACGGTGCGCCGGAACGCCGGAGCGATGGGCGCCACCGACGGTACGGCGACCACGTGGCAGCCCGCAGCCTCGGCCGCGGCGACGCCTGTCGCCGTGTCCTCGACGACCGCGCATCTGGCCGGATCCGCGCCCAGGCCGGCGGCCGCCAGCAGGTACGGGTCGGGGAACGGCTTGGTGCGCTCGACCTCGTCGCCCGCGATCGTCAGGGCGAAGTTCTGGGGGCCGAGCGAGGTCACGACGCGGTCGATGATGCGCCGGTGCGAGGCGGAGACCAGGGCCGTGGGGATCCTGTGCGCGGACAGCTCGGCGAGGAGCCTCGCGGCGCCCGGCATCAGCGGCAGGGCGCGGCCGATCCGGTCCTCGAACCCGTCGTTCAGCAGCACCATGAGCTCGGCGAGGGTGACGTCCGCGCCGGTGGCCTCGATGAGGAAGCCCGCGCTGCGGGTCATGGGGCCGCCGACCACCACGTGGCGCCAGGAGTCGTCGAGGGTGTGGCCCAGGCGGGCGAAGACCTCGACCTCGGCGTCCCACCAGAAGCCCTCGGTGTCGACCAGGGTGCCGTCCATGTCGAGGAGTACGGCTTGGAGCGCGGAGCCTTCGGCCGTATGGGTACCTAGTGCGGGGACCGTACTGGTCATAGGCGCACCTCCGTGTAGGGACGAGAAGGCCGGTTCCCTCCTGGGGAACCGGCCTGCACTGGACCGACCAGTGTACGTCGCCGTCGGTGGAAGTGCCTCCTGGCAAGGGTGGGTGCGGTGTCCCCTGCGGGAGGCTGGGGGTGTTTGGCCGGGTGCGGGTGCGTTGTGGCTGCTCGCGCCCACGCGGCGGAGCCGCAAAATGTCACAGCCCCGCGCCCCTCAAAAGGCGCCCCCCGTTGAAGGGGCGCCCCCACTAGGCGCGGGGAACCCGCCCTCACCTGGCGTTGAAGTACTTCGCCTCCGGGTGGTGGATCACGATCGCGTCCGTGGACTGTTCCGGGTGGAGCTGGAACTCCTCGGAGAGCTGGACGCCGATCCGCTCGGGCTGCAGGAGCTCGGCGATCTTGGCGCGGTCCTCCAGGTCCGGGCAGGCGCCGTAGCCGAGGGAGAAGCGGGCGCCGCGGTACTTGAGCGCGAACATGTCCTCGACGTCGGCCGGGTCCTCCCCCGCGAAGCCGAGTTCGGAACGCACGCGCGCGTGCCAGTACTCGGCGAGGGCCTCGGCCAACTGCACGGACAGACCGTGCAGTTCGAGGTAGTCGCGGTAGGCGTTCGCCTCGAAGAGCTTGGCCGTCTCCTCGCCGATCCGGGAGCCGACGGTGACGACCTGGAGCCCGACGACGTCCGTCTCACCGGACTCCTCCGGCCGGAAGAAGTCGGCGAGGCACAGCCGGCGGCCGCGGCGCTGGCGCGGGAAGGTGAAGCGGGTGCGCTCGTTGCCCTGCTCGTCCAGGAGGATCAGGTCGTCGTCCTTGGACACGCACGGGAAGTAGCCGTAGACGACGGCCGCCTCCAGCAGGTTCCCGGTCTGCAGCTGGTCCAGGAGCCCGCGCAGCCGCGGCCGGCCCTCGGTCTCCACCAGCTCCTCGTACGTCGGCCCGTCGCCCGTACGCGCCTGCTTGAGGCCCCACTGGCCCTTGAACAGCGCGCCCTCGTCGAGCCAGGAGGCGTACTCCTTGAGCTGGATGCCCTTGATGACGCGGGTGCCCCAGAACGGCGGCTCGGGGACCGGGTTGTCGACGGACACGTCGGAGCGGACCGAGCCCTCCTCGGGGCGCTCCTCGACGACCGTCTGGGCGGTGGCCCTGACCCGGCGCTGCTTCAGCTCGGGCAGGCTCGCGCCGGGGACGCCGCGCTTGACCGCGATCAGCGCGTCCATCAGGCGCAGGCCCTCGAACGCGTCGCGGGCGTAGCGGACTTCGCCCTCGTAGATCTCGTGCAGGTCCTGCTCGACGTACGCCCTGGTGAGGGCCGCGCCGCCGAGGATCACGGGGTAGTCGGCGGCCAGCTTGCGCTGGTTGAGCTCCTCCAGGTTCTCCTTCATGATCACCGTGGACTTGACGAGCAGTCCTGACATGCCGATGACGTCGGCGCGGTGCTCCTCGGCGGCCTCCAGGATCGCGGAGACGGGCTGCTTGATGCCGAGGTTGACGACGGTGTAGCCGTTGTTGGACAGGATGATGTCGACGAGGTTCTTGCCGATGTCGTGGACGTCGCCGCGGACGGTGGCCAGCACGATCGTGCCCTTGCCCTCGTCGTCGGTCTTCTCCATGTGCGGCTCCAAGTGGGCCACGGCGGTCTTCATGACCTCCGCCGACTGGAGCACGAACGGCAGCTGCATCTGGCCGGAACCGAACAGCTCACCGACGACCTTCATGCCGTCCAGCAGCGTCTCGTTGACGATGTCGAGGGCCGGGCGGGTCTGGAGTGCCTCGTCGAGGTCGGCCTCCAGCCCGTTCTTCTCGCCGTCGATGATGCGTCGCTTGAGCCGCTCGTCCAGGGGCAGCGCGGCCAGTTCCTCGGCCCGGCCGGCCTTCAGGGACTTGGTGGTGGCGCCCTCGAACAGCGCCATCAGCTTCTGCAGCGGGTCGTAGCCCTCCGCGCGCCGGTCGTAGATCAGGTCGAGGGCCGTGTTGACCTGCTCGTCGTCGAAGCGGGCGATCGGCAGGATCTTCGACGCGTGGACGATCGCCGAGTCGAGGCCCGCTTTTACGCACTCGTCGAGGAAGACGGAGTTGAGCAGGACGCGCGCGGCCGGGTTGAGGCCGAAGGAGATGTTGGACAGGCCGAGGGTGGTCTGCACGTC
>NZ_JAPWHT010000342.1:0-11333 GCF_027270795.1 Streptomyces sp. ActVer | reverse complement strand
GGCCGTGCCGCCGCGACGGCCGTGCGGGCATCCCGGGTCTTCCGCGGCCATGTAGGTACCAGCCGGGGAGAGCAGGGCGTGCAGCATGGCGAGGGCGGCCAGGGCGAGCACGACGAACGCGACACGCGCCAGCCCCGACCGGGCGCGGGGGCGGGGGATCGTTGGCATCGCGCTCTCCTCCCGCCCTGGTACACACGGCTCTCCCGCCATGTTCACCGCTGCCCGCGGCGGACACGAGCCGCGCCACCCGATCGAGTGCCGCGTGTCACCCGGCGGAGGGACGGGCGTTGCCGCAGGTGGTGCTGGTGGTGCTGGTGGTGCTGGTGGTGCTGGTGGTGCTGGTAACGGTGACCATTGCAGGCTTTGGGGGGTTTGGCCGACTCTGGTGCGCACTTCCTGACGTCCGGCCGGCTGGTTGCGGCATGATCACCTGTGCGGACACTTGCCTGTCGTGCGCGGCCTTGAGGACCAACGGGACAGCCAGTCGCTAAGCACTTGATCCCGGGCTGCCGGCAGGAACGCTGCCGGCAGCCGCAAACGACGGGTGTCACGTGCGGCGACGTGTTGCACGCCTCGGAGACGAGCAGGGCGACGACCGAGGTGGTCAGGTCCTTCATGCGGGTCCGGCCGTCGCCCAAGTGCACGAAGGCGTCCAGAAACCCGGTCCAGGCGTGCACCTCGAACAGCAGGTCCGGTAGGTCGATCTTCGGGAGTATCTTCTCGACCCGGCCGCGCAGCCACGCCAGGGACTTCGGCTCGCCGAGCACGTGGAGCTTCTCCACGTTCAACTTCGCCCGGCCGTTCGGCTGGACCTCGATGCTGATCTTCGCGCCGGTGCCGGCCTCTGCCAGGCGCTCGGCCATCTGCTTCCACGTCGCGTCCAGGACCGCCGTCAGCTCCCGCAAGTGCTCCTCGGCGTCCTCCTCCAGGCTCAGCCCGGCCAGGACGTCCTCGCGGACCGCCTCCCAGCCCTTGCCGTCCAGCAGGCGGGCGCGCGGGTCGGACCAGCGGTGCGAGGGGGAGGCGAAGATGTCGCGGCGCTTGATCGCGCGGAACAACTGCTCCAGCACGCACACCACGTACGCGTCGCGGTCCACCGCCCCCTGCGGCAGCCCGGTGTTCGCGTACACCGCCTTGCGCCAGTGCGACGGCACCAGCTTGTCGTCGACCTCCCGCGGCAGCAGAGGCTTCTCGCCCACCTTCCGCCGCGACAGCGCCGGCAGCCTCGGCACCCCGGCCAGGACGAGGGCCCCGCCGGTCGCCGCCCCCAGCGCCTTCGACTCGCCCAGCAGCGACAGGAACGGCTTGACGGTGTTGTAGCGCAATGCCAGCGCCCTGCGTAGCGCGGCCTCCGCCGTGGCGTCGTCCTCCGGGACCAAGCTCACCACCACGGTGGCCGCGCCGGACAATGCCGCACGGGGCGCGACCTCCTCCAACTCCGCCCACAGGGCGGCCACGTCCACATCACAGCCGCTCCGCTCGATCAGCTCCAGCTCCTCGATGAACACCGCCGCCGCCCTGGCAACCAGCCGCGACGCCTTCTCCAACTGAGGCAGCGTGGACAGACGCTCCTTGTCCGTGGACCGCTTCGCCGTGCTGATCAGCCTGGTGGCCATCAGGATCTCGAACAGGTCCAGGGCGTCGTCGATCGCCTTGGCCTCCAGATGGCGCATCACAGCGGTGAGCATCGCCGTGCGCTTGGGCTCCGGGGTCCGCTCCAGCTTCAGGCGGCCCAGCTGGAAGGCGGCGATGTCCTCGACCCGCTGCAACGCACCCTTCATCGCGGTACCCGTCGTCCGTGTCGGCGGCTGGCGCATCCGCTCCAGCTCCGAGTACCGCCTGCCCTCCGGCGTCTTCCGCGTGGCGGCCAGGTCGCCGGGCAGCGCCGCATCCGCCCGCCGGGCCGCCTTCGCGACCGTGGCGTGCAGGCGCCTCTCCGCGATGACGCGGACCTCGGAGACCTGCCGGGCCAGCACGCTCACCCCCGGCAGCAGCACCCGGTGCCGGCGCAGCCAGCCCACCGAGTGACCGAACAACGCCTTCTGCCCCTCGGCGTGCGCCGTCCACGCCCGACCGTGCAGGAACGCCCGGAACCTCCGGCCCTGGGCATGGTCCTCGAACGGGTGGTAGCCGTACGCGTCACGGATCTCCCACGCGTGCTCGTACGCCGTCTTCAGCCGCTCGGTGTACTCCTTGACGCAGGAGACGTCCTGGACCTCCAACTGCGCGGCTAGGTGCTCCACCACCGGCCACGGCACGGCCAGGGGGTCCTCCAGGAACAGCCCGATGTAGCGGACCGTGCACATCTGGAGGGCGAAGCCAAGCCGGTTGTGGTCACCTCGCCGCTTCGCGATCAGCTTCCGGTCCTCGTCATTGAGGAAGAAGAACCGCTCCAGCTCCGGCCTCGTCGGCTCCTCAGCGAACTTCCCGTACGCCTCGGCCTTTCATCAGTCAGAAATTCCACCGGCATGCGGCGGACGGTAGCCAGCCCCCGCCAACGGTCGAGGATCTTCCTCCGAACCCCCGCAGCAGACCGATCACCTGTGCTAGACGGCCATGGTCAAGTGCTTAGCGCCAACGGCTGTACCAGTCCAACGCCGTAGATGCTCGACAGGCTCGGGCTGTGGCCCTTGTGCTTGCCGGTGGGGATGATCAGGTCGGGCTGGATCTGCTCGACCGTCTCGCCGTTCGCCCGGCGTCGCAGGACGATGTGGAGCATGTCGTCGGTGATGACCGGCGGCCGGCCGCCGTGCTTGCCCTTGCGGGCCGCGGTGTCGAGCCCCTCCAGTGTCGACTCCCGGATGTTCTCCCGCTCCGTCTCCGCGGCGAAGAACGCGAAGTTTCGTTTGTGACAGTTACACGGCGTCCGGATTTGGCCTCTGCTCGCCCCGAAGGGAAGCCGTGATCGAAGGCGACGGTCGTGCTGGCCGACGAACCCGGTGGAGATCCGGTGGGGTCCTGATGTGATGGGCAGGGCCAATCCCCGCGGGTCCAGGCCGGGATCCATCGCCGCGCTGCCAGTTTCGTCAATGGTCCGAAGAGTGCTTGCGGCCGGGGTCCAGCCGAAAGTCGGGACAGTCGCGGTTCTGGCATGCGCCCGGGCCCCAGACGGGAACGGTGTCGCTGAGGATTTTCAGGGATTCGGTGATGCGGTAGCCGTCGTGAGAGAACTCTGCGCGCAGATCTCCGAGGGTTTCCTGCCACCAAGTGTTCTCACGCGCGGGGTTGATGCCGCGCAGAGAGTCTTCTTCTTGTAGGTGCGCAGCATTCTCTCGAAGGCGGGCAGGGCCCGGGGGACGTGTTCGGGGCTGGTCCAGTCGACGGCTTCGGCGTAGCGGGGGAAGTTCCATTTGCCCTGGGCGAGCGACAGGTCAGGATGGAGGCTTCGCTCCTTGCCCTTTCCCTTGCTCTGGGTGAGCGGTGTGCCAGGCGTCCCAGATCGCCTGGCGGAGCTTGCCCCGGGCCGGCACGTCCATCCCTTGATCGCGGGCCCAGGCCCGGACCTCCGCGACGGCTGGTGCGGGTCGCGTGATCGTCACCGTGGCGGTCTGCGCGACATGCGCCTGCGGCGGCGATTTGGGCAGTTTCTCGAGCGGAGTCGTGGTGAAACCACGGCGTTCGAGGATGCGTCGGCGCCGGTGGTGCATGCGCTCAAGCTGCGGGACGTCGCCATCTAGGTAGTCGTGCGCTTCGACGTGGGACTTCCTCGCCTCGGTGTTGCGTGTGATCCGGCCGACCTGCTGGATGACCCTCCCCTTGAAGGAGATCGGGCTGGTGAGGAAGAGAGTGTCGAGCCGAGGCTGATCGAAGCCCTCGCCGACGAGCTTGTCAATCGCCAGGAGCACCAGCGGCTCCGCGGTGTCTTCGGCCAGGGTGGCGCGGATGCGGGCGCGTTCGGCAGGAGGTAGCCCGCCGTGGAGCATCAGGGGTTCGACGCCGTGCGGCTTGAGGGCGCCGGCCAGCTGGTGGAGGTGTTCCACCCGGTTGGTCAGGGCCAGGCTGCACCGGCCGCGTGCGGCAGCGTCGGCGATGTCTGCGGCGATCTGGGCGTTGCGGTCGGCGTGGTGGGCGAGTTCGGTGTAGATGGTCTGGAAGGAGGCGCCGTCGTTGCCCGGCTCGTCGGTGGTGAACGTGGTGGGGTGGACGACGAAGTGCTTGGCAAACGTGCTGGCGTCTTCGATCTCGTGGCGGATCGGGCCGCACTGCATCGTGATCACCGGGTCCATCTGGTCCGCCCGGTACGGGGTGGCGGACAGGCCGATCCAGCGCCCGGCCTTCGCGCCGCGGATCGCCGCTTCGGCGCCCGGCGCTCCCACACTGTGGCACTCGTCCACGACGACCAGGCCGTACCCGTCGAGCAGGTCGGGCGCCGCATCCCGGTGCGACAGGGTCTGCAGCATGATCAGGTCGACGACGTGGCCGCGCCGGTCCTTGCCACCGCCGAGCGAGCCGACCTGTCCCACGCCGAGGTCGAGGAACGCGGCGAGGCGCTGCTTCCACTGGTCCAGCAGCTCGCTGCGGTTGACGACCACGGCCGTCGGCACGCGGTGGTGGGCGATCAAAGCGCAGGCCATGACCGTCTTGCCGGAGCCGGGAGGGGCGACCAGGACCCCGGCCGGGTGCGGGGCCATCGCCTCCACGGCCTGCTGCTGGATGTCGCTCAGTTCGCCGGTGAAGCGCGCGGTGATCTCGGGGTGTTCGGGCAGGTCGCTGGTGATGGTGAGCATGCCGCCGCCGGCGGCGGCGATCAGCTGGGTGGCCTCGTCGGCGAGACCACGCGGCAGGTTGAGCCAGTCCGGGTCGGTGGCGTCGAAACTGCAGATGAGCCGGGGTGTGTTCCAGGTGGAGAAGCGTTGGTTCTGCTTCCGGTAGAACTCCGGATTGTGGAACGACGCAGCGTGCTTGAGCGCCGCGAGGAGCTGCGGGGGCAGCCCGGAGGTGGAGATCGCCAGCATGGCGGCCAGCCGTGCGGGCACCGTGGCCGGCGCCTTGCCCAGGGCCTTCCTGCGGGGCCGGGCCCCCAGCTCGGGCGCGGTCGCCGACGGCCCGGCCTTGACCGGGCCGAGTTTGTCGACGAGCGCCTCGACCTCGGCCGGCGTGAGACGTTCGGTGCGCGCGAGGTAGGCGAACTGATCCGGGTAGGGCTGCCAGGCGGTGGAGTCCACGAAGACGGTCGTGCCCGTGGCGCGGGAGGCGCCGTGCAGCGGCAGCGCGATCAGACTGCCGAACCGGAAGCTGCCCCTGGCCTTGATGGGCAGGAAGTCCTGCGCGGGGAAGAGACGGTCGTAGCTGGACAGAGCCATCTGCCCGCAGGCGTCGATCGCCCGCCGCAGCAACGCCATGCCCAGCGCGCGTGCCGTGGCAGCGGCGACGGGCGCGGTGAAGAACGTCCACACGTGCGCCCCCTTCCCGGAGCGGGAGATCTCCAGCAGGGCGGGGACACCGGCCTCGGCGCAGGCTGCGGCGTAGACGGTGGCGTCGCCGCGCCAGTCGCTGCCGTCCTTGCCGTCGAAGTCGCACGCCAGCAGCCGGCAGGTGTCGTCGGCCAGCAGCGGGTACAGACCGATGTGCAATTCGCTGCGGCCCTGACGGGACGGGTCGAGGTGGCCGTAGACGGTCTCGTCGGTCAGCGGCCAGAACACCCGGTCCGCCTCGTCCTTGGTCTTGTCGAACGGGTTGTCCTCGGCCGGACTCCAGCCGGTCCGCCCGGTTCTGGAGCTGACCCAGCGCCTCGCGTAGACGTCGTCGCGGCCGGCGAACAGCGCCCGAAACAGCGCGATCTTCGCTGCGGTGCCGGAGGCGGCGTCGGCGTACGGCAGCCCGCCGGCACCGACGGCGGGCCGGGCGGGGACGTGGTCGGCCACGGGCGGCAGCGCCGCGGGCACCGTGGGGGCGGTCTTGCCCAGGCGCGCACGTAGGTGCACGTTCTCGGCCTTGACCTGAGCGAGTTCCTCGCGGAGCTCCGCGTTCTCCTGCAGAGCTACATCAAGACGGATACGCAGTTCGTCAGGGTCATTGCAGACAGCCCAGTCCTCCACGCCTCTCATGATCCAGATTCCTCGCGGCCCGCGCAGGGGGATCGCCCAGATTCACCGCCTCTCACGCCCGCGGGGTACCACAGCTCCGCCGACCTGAGGGCCTTCGGCTTGTGGCGGGGTCCGTGGAGATCACCGAGCTGGTCGGTGTACGGCTGTGCGGCGGCCACGACCTTCTTGCCCAGGCCGGTGAGCTGCATCGCGTGTTTGACTCCGCCGCGGACCAGGAGTTGGCCGTCCAGGTCCCGTTCCAGCTTGCGGATCTGCAGGGTCACCGTGCCCGGATCGAGGGCCGCGTCGCGGGCGAACGCCGTCAGGGTGGGATAGCGGACGGCTTCCAGGAAGCGGCGCAGACGCCGCTGTCCGCCTTTGGTTCCTGCCGCCGGCCGCAGCAGAGCAGGGAGGCCAGCCAGCCGTGCTGCCGTAGCGGCGGTTGTCCGGGGCCTTCGCCGGTGACGCGTCCGCACAGGAGACCGTGCCGCTTGGGCCGTAGCGGCCGGCAGTCTGAGTTGCTGGGCCAGGGGCAGGGCGGCGGCAAAGACCTTGTGTCCGAGGTCGGTGGGCTCCATCGGCCGGTTCTTCGTGGGCCGCACCAGGAGCGGGCCGCCGATCTCCTCCTCCAGACGCAGCAGATGCATGGTGACGCTGTGCGTGGGCAGGCCGCGTGCCGCGCACGCCTCGGACACGGTGCGGTATCCGGCGACCTGGAGGAACGTACGGAGCCGGCGCAACTGGTAGTTGTTTCCGAGCACCGGGCGCAAGAGCGCAGGGATCGTCTCGACGTCGAGGTCGGGGCGGCTGAGGTGCCGGTTGTTCTGCCGGGGGATGTTGTGATGCCTGGCCCAGCGCGACACGGTGGCCGCCGTGACGCCCAGCTCTTTGCCGATGTCCTTGAAGGACCGGTTCTGCTCGACGTACTGCCCGTGAAGCCAGGCGCGGTCGAGCAGCTCCTTGGGGCCGCGGGTGCCGTCCGCCTGGCGGGGAAGGTTCGGGTGGCGGGGCAGGCCGTACTCGTCGACGAGCCGGGCCACCGGCTTACGGTCGAGCCCCCGTTGCTCGGCGATCTCCAGGAAGGTCCCGTGCTGGTGCACATAGAGCTCCTCGAGAACGTCCCGGGGCAGCTGCTTCCGGGCGATCTGCAGGGCGGTGGGAAGCCGCTGGCTCGATGTTCCCTTGCGTGGCTGCCGTGGTTTTGGGCGGCCGGACCGTGGCTTCGGGGCACGTGGACCGGGCGCCGGGTGCTCGGTGAGGACGAAACGCAAGGTGCGTGGATCGGCGCCGAGGTGTCGGGAGATGTGCTGCGGAGCTTGCCCGGCCCGGACCCGGTGGTGCAGGTCAGCGAGATCAAGGCGTTCAGGATCGGCGCGTGGAAGGTCGAGGCCGTCCAGCAGTTCGGCGGGCGGCTCCCAGACCAGCGGCTCCTCGTCGATTCCCCGGCGGGTGAGGAACGCCCTTCCAGCCTGGTCGAGTTCGGCGAGGAGCTCCGGGGTCAGCAGGTACGGGAATCGATTGCGGGCACTTCTGAAGGAGACGGTCTGAGGCGGGAGTTGAGGCATACGTCTGCTGTGCAGCCCGCTGATCCGCTCGTACAGCAGGCACAGGGCCACGGGATAGCGCCCACCGTTGCCCGGCGATTGGACGGCCCGCTCGCACGCCCTTACCCACTCGTCCTGGGACAGCAGGTCCGTGTAGTCGAGGCAGCGGCGCCTCGCGTAGTCGATCGGGACGTCGTGGCCGTCGAGGTACTCGGCCAGGCGGATCAGAGCCACCTGGATGTCGCGCCACTGCGGGGCCGCCCGCAGGGCCTGCAACGCTTGCGTGGCGATGGGCTGGTCGATCAGACCGCCCAGGTGCCGGGAGATCACGGGGGCGAGGTCGGCCCGGCTGTCCACCAGCATCAACGCGGCCGACAATGCGGTGCCCAGGTGTTTGCGTACCTGGGCGGGTGGATCAAGACGGGCCTCCCAGCGCGGCCACAGCACCGCCGGGGTCTTGGCTGCCCGGCGGGCCACCGTCTCCGCACTGGCCGACGGGCTGCCGGGCCGGGCGGCGGCCGAGCGGTAACGCAGCTGGTCCACCGAACGAAGCGTCGGTCCGACAGCCGCCACGTGCACGGTCTGCAGCCACGGGCTGGCGTACCGCGCCCAGACGCGGGACACCGTGGGGCTGATGAAGTTGCCGCGTTCCACCGCGGCGTCCAGCAGGAGCCGCATCGGCGGCGCCGCCCGCTCGACGTTGGCCTGCCCCAGGATGCTCCATGCCGCGGTGACGGTCGCGGCCGTGGCATCAGCCCTCCCCGGGACCGCACGACCCACGGCGTCGACGCCGGCTGACGTAGACGCGTAAGGCAGGAGATCAGCAGGCAGGAGCTGGGCGAGCCGGTCACCGGACACGACGAACAGCACGCGCCGTCCCAAGCCCTTCACGTCGGCCAAGACATCGAGGGCGGGCTGGAGTGCGTGCCGGTAGACGCCGAACGAGCCGACCCCGGTGGTGACGGTGTCGACGAGGTCCTGTTGTGCCCGCAGAGCCGGATGGTCCGCCTCGAAGCGGAGGGTCTTGGTCGAGTGCAGCGGATACCGGCAGCGAGGCCGAGGTCCGCTCTCCGGCCTGGGGCCGGGACGGTCGCACAAGCCCGGGGAGGGGATCTCGGTGTCGGGGTGCCGACGGGGGCGCTGGGGTCCCGCGCACTGCGGGCAGGCGTCGGCCAGCAGCCGGCGGTGCGTCAGGCAGGCGTAGGGCCAGCCGAACCTCCAGGACAGCTGCCACCGGCCGCCGCTCTCGGCGAGGCAGTCGGGGCAATACCGTGAGCCGCTTCCGGCACTGCGTCGCCAGTTACGGCTGCGGTGCACTGCTTGCTTGTCGCGGTCGACGACCAAGGCCCGCTGGTCGTAGTACTCCAGCGTCATCGCGCGAAGAGTTTCCGGGGCGAGGCCGGTTGTGACGCTCAAGCGGCCGGCTTCGAGCGGAGGCAGCAGGACGAGCCAGGGGGCACGAATGGGCAGCGTGTGCCCCGGCGGCCTGTGCTCCTCGATCAGGCCCACCTCGGTCAGCAGTTCCCCCATGGGCGTGCGTAGTTTCGCGGCGAGGGCCTCGAGCCAGGAATCGAGGGCCTCGCCGGGCACCGGGGCGAGCCGCAGCGGCAGCGACCGGACTCCTCTCACGCAGCCGTCTTCGCTGCACGGGAGCGAGGCTTTGTCGTCATCCGCCCGCGGTCGAACTTCTTCGCGAGCGCCTTGCGTGCCCGCTCGGCCGCCGCGTCCAGCTTGACCTGGTCAAGAAGTTCGGCGTCGAGGAGTTCGGTGCCGGTACGGGCAGCACGCTGGCAGCCGCGGTTGATCAGTGTCATCAGCGAGCCGATGTGTCCGGTGGTGCGGATGTAGAGGTAGTCGGACAGCTCGTCGGCGAGCATGCCGGGGAACTTCCGGCACAGCACGATCCGCTTCTCCAGGGCGAGCAGCATGCGGCGCCATTCACGGCGGTGCTTGTCGTTGGTGACGACGAACGGCTCCATGGTCAGCGGTGTGGTGCGGCGCGCGGTCTGGGCGAGGGTGATGTTGCCGCGGGAGTTGGCCTCGGAGTACAGGCCGCGGCCCGCCAGCTCGACACCGATGAAGATGATCGTGACGGGGAACTCGTTCGCGATGTACTTGAAGTGGTTGCTGACCTCGGTCCCGTTGCGGTCATGCCACTTGAGGAAGTGCAGATCGTCGATCACCAAGACGCGTGTCTCACATTGCAAGACGCAGTCCAGGGCGCGCTGAGCGAAGAGCGCGGCGGTGCCGGTCGTCCGCCCAGGGTGCGCGTAATACTCCAGCAGCGACCGGTTGAACTCCTTCATGCCGATGTTGCTGGTCAGCCCGACCCGGCAGACCGGCCACCGCTCGTGTCCGGCGGCGGTGAACGCCCCCTCCCGCTCGATCACCTGCCGGTGGTACTTCAACGCGAAGTCCAGCACCGCGGTGGTCTTACCGAGCCCAGGGAAGGCGTCCACCGCCACGGCGCCCTTGGCCTTGTCACCGTCCTGCTGGTTGCTCGCGAGGATGTCCCACAAGTCCTCGTGCAGGGCCTTGAGTTGAGGCGTGCCGATCGGCCCCAGGTTGGCGTGCCAGATACTGCGGCCCTGCTCGTACTCCAGCAACGCCGCCTCACCCAGGAGCGCCTTCTGCTTGAGCGTGAGCTGCTCCGGAGGCTGCCGCTTCGGCGCCTCGGCCAGGGCCCGCAGCCCCTCTTTACGCGAGAGCGTGAGGTTGTCCAGCGCCGAGGTCTCGGGACGGGGCGGCATCATGCGTCCTCCAGAGCATCGGCGTAGAAGTCCCCGTCGTCCTCAGGACCGTCGAGTTCGTCGTCCTCGTCGTCATCACCGGGCAGCAGGCCCTCATACGGCTCGGCCTCCACCGCCTCCAGCTCCTCTGAGTCGTCCTCCTCGACGTCGGCGTTGGTGGCGAGGATCCGCGCGACGGACGGCAGCATGCGCACGTCGTCCTCGACGGTTCCCGGGAGGTCGAAGGCGGACTCCTCGCGGGCCTGGCGCAGCGCCAACCGGCGCTCGGTCATCGTCAGCCCGAGACCCAGGTGCCAGCGGTCGAGCAGTTCGGCGACCGCGGTCTCGTCGTCGGGGAACGGATATTTCTCGCCCGCGATCTTCCGGGCGATCTCGATGGCCCCCTGGCTGATCGGGAACTTCTGCGCCGGGGCGTGCTCCCACTGAAGGGTGTGCCAGCGGCGGGTGTCCGGGCGGCGGAAGTAGACGTAGTTGATGTTGTCGGGGTCGACCTGGACGGGCCACAGCCCGTTGGCCTTCGGCCCGGTGTATGGGCTGGTCTCGCCCCGGTAGCCGTCCAGCCCGTCGCCGTTGTAGCGGCACTTGCGGATCTCGACCCCGTAGTGGTGCAGCGGCTTCCACTCGGTCTTCAGGAACTCGAAGCCGAGCGCCGGATCACGGGGCACCTCGATGTAGCCGGCCCGGGCGATACCGTGCTCGAACATCGCCGCCGGCGACAGCTTCAACCCCGGTACATGGGCATCGACGAGCCCCCTATGCGGCCTGTGGTGATACGTGCAGGCCACCCATTCCCGGATGACCGCTTCCAACTCGTGGAGGAAGAAGAACGCCTGGTCCTCCGGCCGCTCGCCCCGCGAGAACAGGTCCGGACCCTTGTAGCCGGGCAGCGACTCCAGCAGCCCCTCGCGCACGGTCCTAAAAAATCTTTCAATCGGCCCCTTGTCACGAGTCGTCCACTGCACCCGATCAGTCCGGTCAGCCCGGAGTTGTGAGGGTGACGCACCCGTTCCATC